>NZ_JBXAGJ010000013.1:0-23547 GCF_058794035.1 Roseateles sp. GW835-FHT13E02 | reverse complement strand
GTTGTCTTGGTCGCCTGTGCGTCATTTGCTTGTCTTTCAACCTGCAAACTTCGCTAACCGGGAAGCCCTCTATTATGCCACGTGTTTTTGAAGCTCAGCAAGCTTTGCGCTGAAAAACTTCAAAAAGGCGGCTGAGAAGCGGCTCAGATGCCGTCTTGCCAGACCCGCTTGCCGCCGCTGCTCTTGTCCAGCTCGCCCAGCACCTTGGTGTGTGCGGCCAGCTCAGCCTCGTCGGCACGCAGCACGGGCAGCTCGAAGCTGCGCAGGTCCACCGCGGCGAGCTTGAACTCGGCCGAATCGCTGTCCCCACCGGCGTCGTCGATCAAGAGCGCGTCCTGGCCGCGCGTCATATTGATGTAGACGTCGGCCAGCAGCTCCGCATCGAGCAAAGCGCCGTGCAGCGTCCGGCCCGAGTTGTCCACTTCCAGGCGGCGGCACAGCGCGTCCAGGGAATTGGCCTTGCCCGGGAACATCTCGCGTGCCATCAGCAGCGTGTCGCGCACGCTGCCGACCACGTCGGTGATGGGCGGCTTGCGCAAGCGCTTCAGCTCGGCGTTGACGAAGCCGATGTCAAAAGGCGCGTTGTGAATGACCAGCTCGGCGCCAGTCAGGAACTCCAGCAACTCGTCGACGATTTCGGCGAACTTGGGCTTGTCGGCCAAAAAGGCCTCGGTCAGGCCGTGCACCCGCAGCGCGTCTTCATGGCTGGCCCGCTCGGGGTTGATGTAGAGGTGCAGGTTGTTTCCGGTCAGCTGGCGGTTGATCATCTCAACGCAGCCGATTTCGATGATGCGGTCACCGCCCTCGGCCAGCAGGCCGGTGGTTTCGGTGTCGAAGAAAATTTGACGCATGGGTCAGTCGGTCACTCGTTCTGTCAGTCGTTCAATGGTGGCACGGCCGGGCGCAGGGGCCAGCCCGCTGCACCACTGCCCCCCTGCTCCTATCAGGCCGCAGGGCGGCGGCTGGCCCAGAGCCAGATGGCCAGGCCGGCCACGATCATGGGCAGACTCAGCCATTGTCCCTGACTCAGCTGCAGGGCCCGCAGGCCCAGGAAATCATCGGGCTGGCGGAAGAACTCGGTGACGAAACGCTGCGCGCCATAGCCGATCAGGAACAGGCCTGAAACCTGGCCGGTCAGGCGCGGCCTGCGGGTGTAGAGCCACAGCAAGGTGAACAGGAACAAGCCCTCGCCCAGGAACTGGTAGAGCTGGGAGGGGTGGCGCGGCTCGGGCGAGCCCGATTGCGGAAACACCATGGCCCAGGGCAGGCTGGGATCGGCAAAGCGGCCCCAGAGTTCCCCATTGATGAAGTTGCCGAGGCGGCCCGCGGCCAGGCCGGTGGGCACACAGGGCGCGATCAGATCGGTCACCTCGAAGAAGCGACGGCCGCGCAGCTTGGCAAACAGCGCCATCGCCACGATCACGCCCAGCAGACCGCCGTGAAAAGCCATGCCGCCCTTCCAGACCGCAAACACCTCCAGCAGGTGGTCAATGTAGTAATCGGGCTTGTAAAAGAGCACATAGCCCAGGCGCCCGCCCAGCACCACGCCCAGCACGCCGAAGAACAGCAGGTCATCGACATCGCGCCGGCTCCAGCCGGCTTGCGCATACTGCGGCTGCTGCACGCGGCGGCCGGCCAGATACAGAAACATGCCGAAGGCGGCCAGGTACATCAGCCCGTACCAATGGATGGCCACAGGGCCGAGACGAAGGGCAATCGGGTCAAACTGGGGATGAACCCACATGGCGGCAATCCTGAAACGGTGAGGCACACAAAAACAGCAAGCGCGGCCGGCCATGATTCGACCCCGCGCCTCAGGCCGGCATCATAGCCAGCAGGCCCGCAACAAGCCGCAGCGCCCTACCCCACGGCAGGAACTGGCGCGGTCCGGCGCGGTCCGCGATACCGTCGAGTTCACGCGATACTCCCGGCCATGTCTGCCCTGCCCGCCCCCGCCCTTGCGGCCTCCGTGGCCCTGAGGCCAGCCCCACGCCTTGCGCGTGCGCGCTGGCGCCGGGTGCTGTCGGCCTGCCTGGGCTTGGGGCTGGGCCTGGGGCTCGGTCTGCATCTGGCCGCTAACACGGGGCCCGGGCCGGAGGCGCTGCAGGCCGCGCGGGCGCCACGCCTGGCCGGCTTTGGCGAGGCCACCCAGCGCCGCATCGTCAGCCGCTCACCCGAGGCCCAAGCCTGGTTCAACCAGGGCTTGCAGCTGGCCTATGCCTTTGATGAGATCGAGGCGCGGCGCGCCTTTCGCGCCGCCCTGGCCGCCGACCCGCGCTGCACCCTGTGCGCCTGGGGCCTGGCCTGGCAATACGCCCCCACCTACAACGCCCGGCTGCGCGAGGACCCGCGCAACGATCTGGCGCAGGCCCGCCACTACGCTCGCCTGGCCCAGCGCCTGTCCCTGGCCAATCGCGAAGCGCCGCTGGAGCGCGCCCTGGCCGAGGCCATGCTGGAGCGGCTGCAACTCGGCGACGTCAGCCAGATGCCCGCCGCCACCCTGGCCGTACTCGAAGCCTGCGGGCCGGACACCGACGAAACCCGCCAGGTCCACCCGCTTGATCGCGTGTTCGAGCGCCGCATGCGCATCCTCAGCGAGATGTTCCCCCAGGACCCCGATCTGCTGTCCTGGTGGGCCGAGGCCTTGTTCGTCGTCCACCCCGACCCCTCGGGCCTGGAGATCCTGTGGGCCGGCCTGAGCAGCCGCCTGCTGGAGGCCCTGAGCCAGCATCCCCAGCACACCGGCGTGATCCACTACCTGAGCCATGCGGCCGACACCGTCGAAGATGCGCCGCGGGCCATCAACGCGGTGCAGAACCTGCAACACCTGGCCCCCGCCTCGCCGCATCTGCAGCACATGAGCTCGCACCTGCTCGTCAAGCTGGGCCGTTATGGCGAAGCCGTGCAGGCCAACCAGCGCGGGCTGGCGGCGCAAGCCGCGCTGGACCGCCAGCTGCACACCCAAGGCTTCAGCCCGGGCACCAACTGGAACCCGCACAACCAGCGCTTTCTGTGGATCGCCGCCCAGCTCGGTGGCGATTTCAACACCGCCCTGGCCATGGCCGAGCAGTTGGCGGCCGAAGCCCCGGCCGGCGAATGGGGCGATTTCCTGCGCGGCCTGCCCTGGCTGACCCTGGTGCATTTCGAGCGCTGGCGCGACATCCTCGCGCGCTCGACTTCCGCGGGCATCGAGTCGACGCTGCTGGCCCATGCTCGCGGCTTGGCTAGGCTGCGCCTGGGCCTGATCCAGGATGCGCAATCCGATCTGGCGCTGCTGCAATCCCATCTGGACGCACAAACGGCCAGCGACAACCCACGCAAGCCCGCGCGCATCGCCTGGGCCCGCCTGCTGCTGGCGCCGTTGCAGGCCGAGCTGGCCTGGGCCCGCGGCGATCGCGCCGCCGCCCTGTCCACTCTGAAAGAGGCGGTGGACCGCGAGGCCGAGTTAAGCCCCAGCGAGCCACCGCTCTGGGCCGCCAGCGCCCAGCGCTGGCTGGCTCAGATGCTCTTGCGGGCGCAGGATAGACCCGGTGCCCTCGCCGCCTTCGAGGCAGACCTGAAGACCTCCCCGGGCAACCGAGCCGCCCTGGACGGCCTGGCCGCTGCGCAGCGCCTGCCGCGCTGAAGCGTCAGCCGGACGGCGCTTCCGCCTTGAAGTTCAACCCAGCTCGGCCAGGCGCTTGCGCACCTCGTCCAGATTGCGTGGGTTGGCTTTCTTGTTGCCGAGGAAACGCTCCAGCACGGACTTGCCCTGGGCCTTGTCGCCCTTGGCCAGCAGGGCAAAACCGAGGCGATGGTCGACGGGATAGCGCTCGGCGCCCTCGGCCGTGCGGGCGCGCTCCAGCGATTTGATGGCCTCGTCGATCTGGCCGGTTTCGCTGAGCAGGCGGCCCATGCCGTAGTGGCCGGCCGCGTGGCCGGGGAAGTCACGCTGCAGGCGCTCGAAGATCGGCCTGGCCTTGGCGAACTGCTTGTCGGAGAAGAGCTGGATGGCCAGCTGATACAAGCCGGCGCGCTGGCCGGCGAGCAGATCCTTGTCCTCGCCGGGCTTGATGGCGCTGAGCTCGCGCTCGGCCTCGGCCCAGCGTTCCTCCTTCATTTCCACGCGGGCACGCAGCAGCTTGGCATGTTCGGGTTGGCGGGCCTGGGCAGCCTGGGCCAGATCGCGCGCCTTGGCGACGCTGCCACCGGCAATGCCCGGCGCCATCAGATAGAACTGCTGCAAGGCATCGCGGGCGTCAAACAGCAGAGGATCGAGTTCCACCGCCCGGCTCAGGTTGTCCTTGATCTTGCCGCTGAGGCTGATGGCTTTCATCATGCCGCCGTTCATGGCCTGCACACCTTGCAGGGAACCCAGCACATAGAAACACGCCGCCTGGGCCGGCTGCCGATCGGCGCAGGCCTGCACCGGCTTGACAGCAGCCTCCAACCGTTTGGCATCACCCGACTCCAGTGCCAGCAGGCCCAGGGCCAGCACGGCCTGGCTGTCCTCCGGGTCGGCCTTGAGCCGGGTCTGTGCGGCCTGCTCCAGCTCAGCACTTTTGCCCGCCTCCAGCCAATCGCGCCACTGCGGGTCTTTCAGCACCTCGGCCTGGGCCAGGCTTGCGCTCAAGCTCAGACCCACGCTCAGGGCCAACACGGCAAGTCGAACAGTCTTCACAAGCATCACGGGCACTCTCCTTTTTTGGGGCCTGCGCATTAGAACGAGGCCGCAGGCCCGCGGTTGGCGGGGTATTCACCGAGGGCCGGAGGTGGCTTCCGACACTTGCTGCGGAGGCGACTGCGGCACCGCCAGCTGAGCCGCCACATGCTCGACAAAACGCCAGACGGCCGGCGCCGCGTCGCGCCGCCAGATCAACCGGGTCTCGCCGCGCGGCAGCGGCACCTGTTCCCCGGCCGGCGCCTGCAGCACACGGTAAACCACGCCCGGGCGCTGAAAGCCTTGCATGCTGGCCGGCACCCAGGCCGCACCGATGCCGGCCGAGACCAGGTTGACGATGGTCTGCATCTGGATGGCCTCTTGCTCGATGCGCGGCTCGCAGCCCTGCGCCCGGTACACGGCCACCACGGCATCGAAAAGCGAGGGCGCAATTGCCCGCGGGAACATCACCAGCGGCAAACCCAGAACCTCGGCCAGGGGCAGCTGATCGAAGCGGGCCAGCGGCGAATCGGCACTCAGCGCCAGCAGCAGGGGCTCGTCCACCACCTGCAGCGACTCAAAGCCCGGCGGCACGGCGCCGCGGGCATGCAGCACAAAGCCGGCATCGATCTCGCCGGCCTCGAAGGCCTGCAGCTGAACATCGAGCGTGGCCTCGCGCAGGCTCAGCGCCACATCGGGCACCTGCTCGCGAAAGCCCTTGAGCCAGCGCGGCAGCTCGCCAAAACCCAGGGTGGACACAAAGGCCAGGCGCAGCCGCCCGGCCGTACCCCGCGCTGCCGCCTGGGCCAGAGCCGGCAGCTCGGCCGCCTGGGCCAGCAGGCCCTGGGCCAGGGGCAGCAAGGCCGCGCCGGCCGGGCTCAGGCCCACCGAACGGCTGCTGCGAACGAAGAGGCTGGCGCCCAGCTCGAGCTCCAGTTTCTGGATGGCCTGGGTCAGCGGCGGCTGGGTCATGTGCAAGCGCTCGGCCGCGCGGCCGAAATGCAGCTCTTCGGCCACGGCAACAAACTGGCGCAGGCTGCGCAGATCCAGGCTCATTAATTCGTCCAACGTATCAATTCAACATGAATAATATATTTGAAAACCAATCGACCCTTCGAGATACTGGCGCCACCCCAGCAGGAGACCCCAGACCATGAGCCAGGACAGCCAGCAGCCCATCCGTTTTGACCGCCGCTCGCGCAACATCACCGAGGGCGTGGCCCGCGCACCCAACCGCTCCATGTACTACGGCATGGGCTACCAGGAAACCGATTTCGGCAAGCCCATGATCGGCGTGGCCAACGGCCACTCGACCATCACGCCCTGCAACTCGGGCCTGCAGAAGCTGGCCGATGCGGCCGTGATCGGCCTCAAGGCTGCGGGCGCCAATGCCCAGCTCTTCGGCACGCCCACCATCAGCGACGGCATGGCCATGGGCACCGAAGGCATGAAATACAGCCTGGTCTCGCGCGAGGTGATCTCGGACTGCGTGGAAACCTGCGTCGGCGGCCAATGGCTGGACGGCGTGATGGTGATCGGCGGCTGCGACAAGAACATGCCGGGCGGCATGATGGGCATGCTGCGCGCCAATGTGCCGGCCATCTACATCTACGGTGGCACCATCAAGCCGGGCCACTACAAGGGCCAGGACCTGAACATCGTCTCGGTCTTCGAAGCCGTGGGCCAATTTTCAGCCGGCAAGATGAGCGAAGAGGACTTCTGCCAGATCGAGAAGCGCGCCATCCCCGGCAGCGGCTCCTGCGGCGGCATGTACACCGCCAACACCATGAGCTCGGCCTTCGAAGCGCTTGGCATGAGCCTGCCCTATTCCTCGTCCATGTCCAATGTCGAGGACGAGGTGGTCGAGAACACCAAGAAGGCCGCCGCCGTGCTGGTCGAGGCCGTCAAGGCCGACCTGAAACCGCGCGACATCGTCACCAAGAAGGCGATCGAGAACGCCGTGGCCGTGATCATGGCCACCGGCGGCTCGACCAATGCCGTGCTGCACTTCCTGGCCATCGCCCACGCGGCCGAGGTGGACTGGACCATCGACGACTTCGAGCGCATGCGCAAGAAGATCCCGGTGCTTTGCGACCTCAAGCCCAGCGGCCGCTTCCTGGCCGTGGACCTGCACAAGGCCGGCGGCATCCCGGCCGTGATGAAGGTGCTGCTGCAGGCCGGCCTGCTGCACGGCGACTGCATCACCATCACCGGCAAGACCGTGGCCGAGAACCTGGCCGAGGTGCCCGAGCTCTCAGCCACGCAAGAGGTCATCCGCCGCGTGGACCAGCCCCTGTATGCCCAAGGCCATCTGGCCATCCTGCGCGGCAACCTCTCGCCCGAAGGCTGCGTGGCCAAGATCACCGGCCTGAAGAGCCCGGTGATGACCGGTCCGGCCCGCGTGTTCGAGGACGAGCAAAGCGCCCTGGCCGCCATCATGGCCGGCAAGATCGTGGCGGGCGACATCATGGTCTTGCGCTATCTGGGACCCAAGGGCGGCCCCGGCATGCCCGAAATGCTGGCGCC
The DNA here is from genome assembly GCF_058794035.1 of Roseateles sp. GW835-FHT13E02. Taxonomy (NCBI): domain Bacteria; kingdom Pseudomonadati; phylum Pseudomonadota; class Betaproteobacteria; order Burkholderiales; family Sphaerotilaceae; genus Roseateles; species Roseateles sp. GW835-FHT13E02. Next base: position 16,382 of record NZ_JBXAGJ010000013.1, on the reverse strand, counting down.
CACCGGTGCCCTGATCGGCCAGGGCCTGGGCGAAAGCGTGGGTCTCATCACCGATGGCCGCTTCTCTGGCGGCACCTGGGGCATGGTGGTCGGCCATGTGGCACCCGAGGCCTACGAGGGCGGCGTGATCGCCCTGGTGCACGAAGGCGACCGCATCACCATCGACGCGCATCAGCTGAAACTGGAGCTGCATGTCGACGAGGCCGAGCTGGCCCGCCGCAAGGCCGCCTGGGTCAAACCGGCACCGCGCTACACCCGCGGCGTGCTGGCCAAGTTCGCCAAGAACGCCTCCAGCGCCAGCTCGGGCGCGGTGCTGGATCGCTTCGAGTGAGTTTCGAGTGAGCTTCGAGTGAGCTGCCCCGGCCACGGCCGGTCAAGCCGAAGACCACCCGCTCAGCGCAGCAGCGGCGCAATCACCCGCTGACGCACCAGCGGATGCCAAAGTCGGCCGTCCTGGCGCAGGGCGGCCGGCGGCAGCTCGGGGTTGCTCAGGCTCAGCCAGCGGCGCGAGCCCAGCTGGGCCTGCGCCACCTCGGCGCCGACCAGCTTCTCGTGCAGGGCCTCGAAACTGCCATCGGCCTGCACCACACGCCAGCCCTGGCGCAGGCGCTCGGCCAGCTCGGGCCGGGCCTGGTTGACGATGAAGCTGAAGGTGGACGGGTAGGCCAGCAGCCAGTCACTCAGCACCACCACGCCGGGCAAGGCATTGACGATGCCAAAAGCCTCGTCGGCGGCCAGGGCGAACAGATCAAAGCGGTCGCGTTTGAGCATGGCCTCGAAGACATCGAGGCGAGGGATGGGCAGCACCGTCATGCCATTGGCCCGCATCACCGAGGCGTCGGGCCAATGCGCCACCTGCGCCACGCGCAGCTGACGCACCTGTTCCAGGCTGCGCACCTCCTCCAGCTCACGGCGGCGGCTGGCCAGGGCAATCGGCAGGCGCAGGCCGTTGAGGCCGCGGCGCATGCAGGTGTGCACGGGGATGCCATCGGCCTCGCGGGTCTTGGAGGTCATGGTGGCCATCAGGTCCAGCGCGCCGATGCGCAGGTCCAGCATCTGCCGGCTCTGCGTGAGGTTCTCGCGCGGCGGCATGGTTTCCAGGCGGAAGGGGCCATGGCTGGCTTCGGTCTTGCTGAGCAAGAGGTGCAGAACAGCCAGCTCCAGCGAAGGCGTGCCGTCGGCGGCACGGCGCATCTCGTGGCGGATCACCCAGTCCTTGTGGCGACCAGACGGGCTGGCGGCTGCGGGGCCTCCCAAGGAGGGCAGGCCCATGCTGGCGGCCAGGCCCAGGGTCTTGAGCAACTGCCGGCGCGGACCGAGCGCCTGACCATCCACGCCTGCTGCCATTTCGGTCACTGCCGTGCTGTCTGCCAACCCAAGCCCCATCGTCCGCCCTGCTTACCGGCCGCAGAACGCCTGCCACCACAGCCATCGATTGTGGCGCATGCAGCCTGGGAATCAGGGTTCTCACGCCGAGCTGCGGACCGGGTCCTGCCACATAATCCTCAAGCCCACCGAACTTGGCGGGCCGCGCAGGAGAGATTCGCATGGATTCGAACGCGTCCTCGACAGCAACTGCCCGCCACGGGTCGCCCGACCCGGTCATCCTCATCGTGGATGACACACCGCCCAATATCGGCCTGCTGCACACCATGCTGCGCCCCCAGGGCTACCGCATTTACGCGGCCAGCTCGGGCCTGCAGGCGCTGGAGCTGATCGAACGCATCCAGCCTGATCTGATCCTGCTGGACGTGATGATGCCGGGCATGGACGGCTTCGCCACCTGCCGCGCCCTCAAAGCCCGATCCGCCACCGCCGACGTGCCCGTCATCTTCATCACCGCCTGCACCGAAAGCGAGGATGTGGTGCTGGGCTTCCAGGCCGGCGCGGCGGACTACATCGCCAAGCCCATCCGTGTCGAGGAGGTGCTGGCCCGTGTGCAGACCCAGCTGGCGCTGCGCCGCTGCGCCCAGCTGGAACGCGCCGAGCAGCAACAGCTGCGTGCCATCGTCGAGTCCATGCGCGAAGGCCTGTTGCTGCTTGACCCGCAAGGCAGCGTTCGCTACAGCAACCCGGCCCTGCAAGAGCAGCTGGGCCGCAGCGCCGTCGAAATCCAATCGCCCGAGCTCGGCCGCCTGCTCCGTCAGGCCCTGCCCGCCAGCGGCCAGGGTCAGGTGCATCTGGCCCAGGGTCTGTGCGGCAGTGTGCCACTGGACCTGACCCTGGCCCCCTGGCCCGGTGATGAAGCCGGCAGCGTGGCCCTGCTGCGCCCTGCCGGAGTGCATTCATGAGCCACACCCTCACGGCATTCAAGCGGACCTGGGTCCACCCGCCTTGATCCACGGGGCCTGACGCAGGCCACCCGGTCCGAGGCGCGAGCGATGTCATCTCGCCTGCGCCACCCGGACCCCATTCCAGAACTCAAGACGCCGAGAGCGCGCCGCAGGCAGCACACCCACAACACCGCTGCCGCCACGCATCGAGGCCCGCACAGGGAGTGCCCCATGAAACCGAGCTGCCAGACCGACGCTGCGTCGGACACCCGGAGACGAGACGAGCCTTCGGACCTCGATGAGCTCCAGATCTTTGCCGACGAGGACGAGCCTGCCCCCTCGCGCCTGCCGCCCCATGCCGACAGAGAGGCGACGGGGGGTTCCAATTCCGCCGCGGCGCCCTTGCCGCCCTGGCGCATCCTGATCGTTGACGACGACGAAGGCATCCACCAAGCCACCCTGCTGGCCCTGGGCCTGCAGAGCTTTCGCGGTCGCAGCTTTCAGTTTCTGAGCGCCTACAGCGCTGCCGAGGCCTGCACCCTGCTGGCCAGCACGCCCGACATCGCCCTGGTGCTGCTCGACGTGGTGATGGAGACCGACGACGCTGGCCTGCGTCTGGTGCACACGATCCGACATGGCCTCAACTGCCACCTGACCCGCATCCTGCTGCGCACCGGCCAGCCCGGCATGGCGCCGCAGCACCAGGTCATCGTCGACTACGACATTGACGACTACCGCAACAAGGCCGAGTTGACCGGCGCCAAGCTGTTTGCGGCCGTGGTCAGCGCCTTGCGCGCTTACGACACCTTGCGTGCCATGGCCGATCAGCAGGCCGAGCTGCGCGCCACGCTCAAGAAAGTGCAGCATCTGGAGCAGGCCTTGAACGAGCACGCCATCGTCGCGGTCAGCGACGGCCTGGGGCGGCTCAGCGCGGCGAACGAGCGCTTCTGCGCCCTGGCCGGCGCCCCGGCCGAGCACTTGCTGGCACAGCAGCACCAACCCCTGCGCGGCCACGGTGGAGCGCTGGGCCACGAGGGCCTGAGCCTGCAGCAATGCCTGGCACAAGGTCGGGTCTGGCATGGCGAGCTCATCCACCCGCAGGCCGACGGCAGCCACCGCTGGGCCGAGACCACCGTGCTGCCTCTGGCCGACGATGCCGGCCGGCCCAGCCAGCACATCATCGTCGCCACCGAGGTGACGGAGGCGCGCCTGGCCCGCCAGCAAATCCTGGACCTGAACCGCGACCTGGAGCTGCGCGTGCAGCGCCGCACCACCGAGCTGGAAGAGGCCAAGCGCGCGGCGGAAGCGGCCAACCATGCCAAGTCCATCTTCCTGGCCAATATGTCGCATGAGATCCGCACACCGCTCAACGCCGTGCTCGGCTATGCCCAGCTGCTCAGCCGCGACCCGCGCCTGCCCCCTGCTTTGCGCAGCATCGTCGCGCCGATTGAAAAATCGGGCACCCATCTGCTGACTCTGATCAACGACATCCTCGACCTCTCCAAGATCGAGGCCGGCGGCATGAGCCTGGACCTGGTCGACCTGGACCTGGCCGCCTTGGCCAGCGAGATGGGCGATATGTTTGCGCTGCGCTGTGCACAAAAAGGCATAGGCTGGCGCTGCGAGTTGGAGCTGCCCAACCCCTGCGTGCTGCGCGGTGATGCCGGCAAGCTGCGCCAGGTGCTGCTCAATCTGCTCAGCAATGCGGTCAAGTTCACCGATTGCGGCGAGGTGGTGCTGCGCATCCGCGCGCGGCCCGAGGCCGGAGCGGCCGGCATGCAGCTCTGCTTCGAGGTCAGTGACACCGGACTGGGCATCCCGCAGGCCCAGCAGGACCTTGTGTTCGCACCCTTCCACCAAGCGGACGCCGGCGCCCAGCGCGGGGGCACGGGCTTGGGCCTGGCCATCTCCTCGCGCCAGGTCGAGCTGATGGGCGGGCAGCTGCAGCTGCAATCCACCGAGGGCCAGGGCTCGCGCTTTTCATTCCGCCTGCATCTGGCCGCCGGCGACCGCAGCAGCCTGCCTCAAGACTCGGGCTTTGGCGCCCTGGTCAGCCTCAGCGAGGGTCAGGTCTTGCGGGTGCTGGTGGTGGACGATATCGAGGCCAACCGCGATGTGCTGGCGCGCATGCTGAGCGGCCTGGGTGCCGAGGTGCAGCAGGCCGAGCATGGGCTGCAGGCCTTGCAGATGCTGCAGGAGTCACCAGCGCGCTTTGACATCGTCTTTCTCGACATCCGCATGCCGGTGCTGGACGGCATCGAAACCCTCAAGCGCCTGCGCCGCGAGCTGCCCCAGCCCCAACCGGTAGTGGTGGCGTTGACCGCCTCGGCCCTGATGCACGAACGCCAGAGCTATATGCGCGAAGGCTTCGACGACTTCATCGGCAAGCCTTTTCTTTTCGAGACCGTGCACCAGTTGCTGCGCCAGCACCTGGGGCCGCTGTTCCGCCCTGGCGCTACCGGCGCAGACGCAGCGGCCGCCTCGGTGGAGGGCCACCCGCAGGCCTCGCCGGCCGGCCATCACACCGCGGCCACGCAGCGCCTGCCAAGCGAACTCTTGCAACTGCTGCAGTCCGCCGCCGAAACCGGCTGGATCAGCGAGCTGGAGCGCGGCATTGAACAGCTGCTGCAGGACTGCCCCGCCGAGCAGGCCCTGGGCGAGCGCCTGCTGGACTGCCTGCGGCAGTACGACATGGCCCGGCTGCAGCGCGAGCTGCATGCCCTGGCCGCCAGCGACGAGCTGCCCGCATGAGCGCAAGCACTGCCATGATCCAGCAGCCCCTCGGGCCCGAGGCCGAGCTCTTCGGCCTGCCCAGCCCGCAGCCGCAGCCCAGCGCCTTGCTGATCGTCGACGACACGCCGGCCAATATCGGCGTGCTGCGCACCCTGCTCAAACCGCGCGGCCACCAGATCTACGCCGCCACCTCGGGCCAGGCGGCGCTGGAGATCGCCGAACGGGTGCCGCTGGATCTGATCCTGCTGGATGTCTGCATGCCTGAAATGGACGGCTTCGAGACCTGCCGCCGCCTCAAGGCCAGCCCGCACAGCCGCGCCGTGCCGGTGATCTTCGTCAGCGCACGCACCGACAGCTGCGATGTGGTCGAGGGCTTCAGTCTCGGGGCGGCCGACTACATCCACAAGCCGGTGCGTGTGGAAGAGGCCCTGGCCCGCATCGATTCGCAGCTGCAACTGCGCCATCACCTGCGCGTGCAGCGCGAGCAGGCCGAGCGCATGCAGGCCATCGTCAATCACATGGCCGAGGGTCTGCTGCTGGTCGACCCTGCGCTGTGCATTCGCAAAGCCAATCCGGCGGCCGAACGCCTGTTCGGCGCTGGCCCCGTGCCCTTGTGCGGCCGCTCGCTGCGCGAACTGTTGGCGCCCGAATCGGCCGACCGCTTGCAAGCCGGCCGGCAGGAGCTGTGCGCGCAAACCCTGCAAGGCGAGCCGCTGCACATCGAGCTGACCCTGAGCCCCCTGCCCGGCCAAGCCGAGCTGCAGATCGCGCTGCTGCACGACATCAGCCAGTACAAGCATTCCGAGCAGGTGCTGCGCCGCTTGGCCGAGATCGATGAGCTGACCCAGCTGGCCAACCGCCGCCAGTTCGACCGCGGTCTGGCCCAGGCTTGGCGAACGGCCGCAGAAGCCGGCCAGCCCCTGAGCTTGCTGCTGCTCGATGTTGACCATTTCAAGCAGTACAACGACCGGCTCGGCCACCAGGCCGGGGACGAATGCCTGCAGGCGCTGGGCCAGTTGCTGCAAGCGCTGGCCCAGCGGCCCGAGGCGCCACCCGGCTGCCTGGCCGCGCGCTATGGCGGAGAGGAGTTCGCCCTCATCCTGCCCGGCGATGCCGAGCAAGCCCAGGCCTGGGCCGAGTCCTTGCGGGCAGACCTGCTGGCGCGCCAGCTGCCCCATCCCGATTCATCGGCCGGGCCCTGGGTCACGATCAGCATTGGCAGTGCCACCCTTGTGCCCAAGCCTCAGGATTCACAGAGCGAACTGTTCCAGGCCGCTGACGCGGCCATGTACCGGGCCAAGGCCGAGGGGCGCAACCGTCTGGTACAGGCCGAGACCGATTAAGAAATGAAGCGCCGCTCAGGCGCGCAGCAATCGCAGCCCACCGGGCGTGCCCGCCCACGCGGGCAGTTGGGGGAACACCGCCGCCAGCCCCGCGTCCTGCACACCCAGGTGGCGCTGCAGCAGCGGCGCCAGCACATGGCGGTAGTCGGTGACCACGGCCAGATCACGGCCCTCGGCCAGGGAAGCCGTGTCCAGGCCGGGCCACTCGCCCAGCACCCGGCCGCCGGCCACCGCGCCGCCCAGCAGCCACATCACATTGCCGCGGCCATGGTCGGTGCCGCCGGTGCCGTTCTCGCGCACGGTGCGGCCGAACTCGCTCATCACCACCACCACGCTGTCGCGCCAGCTGTCACCCAGGCCTTGCGCCAGCGCCTCCAGGCCCTGGGCCAGGCTGGCCAGCTTGTTGGCCAGCTGTCCTTGGGCCGCGCCCTGGTTGACGTGGGTGTCCCAACCGCCGACCGAGGTGAAGGCCAGCTGGGTCTTGGGGTCGCGGCGGATCAGCTGTCCCAGGCGCCGGGCATCGGCAGCAAAGCTGCGGGCCGAGGCGGCGCCGCGGTCGGCGCTCTCGGCGCTCGGGGGGTGAGTGGCCGACATGGCCATCACAGGCGTGGCAGACGCGTCTGGCACCGACTCGCTGCCGGCCGCCATGCTGCGCTGCATTTGACCGCGGCCCTCGGCGGTGCTCTGGAAGGTACGAGCCAGGGCGGGGTCTTCGGCATACAGCCGGGCCAGGCCGGCCTGCATGGCAGGCTGGTCGATGGCCTTGCGATCCAGGGCCCGCGGGCCCAGGCCCAGCGTGGCCACCGCCGCCGGACCGGCCAGGATGCGCGGCGGCGTGGTGCCCATGTTCAGCGCCCGGGTCGGACCGGGCGGGCCAGGCAGCTGGGCGACCAGGCGGTTCATCCAGCCATCCGGCGTGCTCTTGCGGCCCGGGGTGCCGGATTCCAGATAGTCCTGCGCATCGAAGTGCGAGCGCGTCGGGTCCGGCGAACCACTGGCATGGACAAAGCCGAGGCTGCCCTCCGACCAGAAGGGCATCAGCGGCGCCAGCGCCGGGTGCAGCCCGAACAGCGAATCCAAGCGGAGCACCCCGCCCTCGGTGCCCGGGCTGCCCAAGGCCAGGCTGGGCCGGGCCGCCGCGTAGGCCGGGTCGCCCCAGGGTGCGACCACGCTCAGGCCATCGACGGCGCCACGCAGCAGGATCACCACCAGCTTGCGGCGGCTGCTGGCGGGCTGGGCCATGGCCCTGGGGCTCAGGCCGGCCAGGCTCAGGCCCGCCATACCGTGGCGCAGAACAAAGTGACGTCGACTCAGTTCAGTCATGGTGCGTGCATCCTCTTGCAGCAAAGCGATCCAACAACAGCGCGCTCAGCGCCGCATCCATTCAGGGCTGCCCAGCAGCAGGGACAGTTGCAGCTCGGCCGGCTCCTGGGCCAACACGCTGCGCGTGTGTTCGCTGAGCAAAGGCGCCAGGGTCTTGAGCAGGCTGCCGCCCTGCCGGGACGCGCGCTCCACCCCAGCTGTGCGCTCGTTCAAACGGCTCAGCCACTGGACCCGCTGAGACAAGGCCTCCGGGTTCATCCAGGCCGAGGCAACGTTCTTGTAGCCATCGGGCGTGGCGGCGCCGTACAGCGGCATGCCGCTCTGCGCCAGCGCACCCAGCAGGGGCTGCAGGTCCTGAGGCTGGGCGTCGAGCACGCGCAGGCTGGAGAGCAAAAACTGGTAGGGGGTCTTGAACTTGCTGCTCAAGTGCTCGCGCTGCCAGAAATGCTCGCTGCCAAGCAAGGTTTGCACCCAGGCCCGCAGATCACCGCCGCTGGCCAGAAAGCTGCGGCTCAGCTGGGCAACCAGCGCCTCGGGCGGCTCGTCGGCGACAAAGGCCTGGGCCAGCTTGAAGCTCAGATGGCGGGCGGTGGCCGGATGGCTGGCCAGCACATCGAGCGCCCATTCGCCCTCGGCCTGACCGCGCGCCGTGACCGGCCGGCCCAGCCACTGCTTGGAGCCGTTGTCGTGGCGGCGCGGCGCGAACTCGAACAGATCGCCGCTGCCCTGCCGCCCCAGCGCCCCCCGCACGTCCACCGTCCAGCCGGTCAGCATGCGGGCCAGCTCGGTGACATCCGCCTGGCTGTACCCACCGTCCACGCCCAGGGTGTGCAGCTCCATCAGCTCGCGGGCATAGTTTTCATTGAGGCCGCGCGGCCGCGCCACTTGTTCGTCACCCAGACGAGCGGGCGGGCGGAAACCTGGCGCCACGCTCTGGACGTTGTCCAGATAGAACAGCATGGCCGGGTGCTTGGCAGTGGCGCCCAGCATCTGACGGAAGCGCCCCCAGATATGGGGCCGAATCGCCTCGCGCTCATAGCTGCCGACCAGGGCGGCCACCGGCCCCTTGCCGGCGAAGACATTGAAGTGGTTGAACCAGAACTCCAGCAGCTGCTCCTCCAGCTGGGCCGAGCTGTGCAGGGCGCGCAGCAGGCGTTGCTCGGCCGCCTGAGCCAGGATGGGGCGCACCAGCTCGCGGCGGGCCTCCTGGGCACTCACCACACCTGCCGCGCCATTCGACGCACCATTCTCTGCACCCTTCGCCGCCGCTTCGCCGGCCTTGTCCAGGCGCGCCAGGCGGCGCGCCTCCTGGTACCGGCCCAGCAGGGCAGCCTGGCTGAGCGACACCGTATCCAACCCCTGCAGCCGAGCCTGCACCGACTCAGGCAAGACCTGCCCCCCTGCGCTGCCGCGCAGCTGCGCGGCCAGGAACTGCTCGAGCCAGGCCTCAGGCCCCAGGCGCTGCAGCGCCGCCAGATCGGCCGGCCGCGGCCCGTAGCTCAGGCGGCACAGCGCGTGGACGGCCCGCTCCTGAGCCGTCAGGGGCTGCGCCAGCGGCTCGGACGGGCGGGCTTGTGCGAACACCGGCCGCCATGTGCCTGCCCAGGCGGCCAGGCCGCCCCAGGCCGCTGCTTGCAATCCAGATCGTCGAGACATCAACACGGCACGCTCCATCGGCCCAGACCCAGGCCCGGCCGCCATCATCTGGCACGTGAGGCTGCGCCAGCGTGTCTGATTTGCAAAGATGTGCAAGCGAATGGCGCCGGCTTGGGCCTGCGCCCGCTGGCATAGGATGAGCCACCGCGATTCAGGCCCCGCCGCCCGCTGCCATGTTCGAACCTGCTGCCCCAACCGTCGTCCCCACGCCCAGCCCAGCCCAGCGCCTGCACGCCCTGTTCGAGGCCTGCTGGGAACGCGAGCTGGCCGAGAACCCTCTGCAGGCCAGTTACATCGGCGACCCGCGCTTCAATGCGCTCTGGCCCGATCTGTCCGAGGAGGCGCAGGCGCGCAGCGAGGCCGCCAACCGCGCGGCCCTGGCCGAGCTCGAGGCCATAGCGGCGGCCGGCCTGCCCGAGAGCGAGCGGCTCAATGCGGAGCTGTTCCGCCACGAGTTGCGCGCCCGGCTCGATGTCCTGCCCTTCCATCCGCTCGCCTGGGCGATCTCCGCCCGCGAAGGGCCGCAGGCCCTCAACGAAGTGGCCGAGCTGATGCCGCTGGACACGGCGGCCGACTTCGAGGTCTGGCTGCAGCGCTTGCGCGGCCTGCCCGACTATCTGGCGCAGTACGGCGAACTGCTGGAGCGCGCCGCGGCCAGCGGCCGCACCCAGCCGCGCATCTTGATGGAACGCGTGCTGCCTCAGCTGGACGGCCAGTGCGTCAGCGAACCCGAGCTGAGCCCCTTCTTCAGCGCCTTCCGCCAACTGCCGGCGCGCATCGCGCCCGAGGAGGCCGAGGCCCTGCAGGCCGAAGCGCGCCAGGTGATCGCCGAAGCCGTGCTGCCGGCTTACCAGCGCTTTCGCCGCCTGTTTGCCGAACGCTATCTGCCGGCCTGCCGCGAGAGCGTGGGCATCTGGGACAGCCCGGACGGCGAGGCCTACTACGCCAACCGCATCGCCTTCCACACCAGCACCACGCTGAGCGCCGAGGACATCCACGCCATCGGCCTGGCCGAGGTGGCGCGCATCCAGAGTGAGATGCAGGCGGTGATGGACGAGCTGGGTTTCGAAGGCAGCCAGCCCGAGTTCTTCGAGCAGCTGCGCAGCGACCCGCGCCACTACTGCCAGAGCGAAGACGAACTCTTCTGCGCCTATGTGATGGCGGCCAAGAAGATCGAGCCCGAGCTGCCCAAGCTCTTCGGCAAACTGCCACGCATGCCTTACGGCGTGCGGCCGATCCCCATGAGCAGCGCGCCCAACACCACGGCCGCTTACTACAGCGCCCCGTCTGACGACGGCCGCCGTGCCGGCTACTACTACGTCAACCTCTACCGCCCCGAGATGCGGCCCAGGTACGAGATCGAGGTGCTGACCAGCCACGAGGCCATGCCCGGCCATCACCTGCAACTGGCCCTGGCGCAGGAGCTGGGCGAGCTGCCCAAGTTCCGCCGCTTTGCCGGCTACAACGCCTATCTGGAAGGCTGGGCGCTGTACAGCGAGCGCCTGGGCTATGAGCTGGGGCTGTACCAAGACCCCTACTCGCGTTTCGGCCAGCTCAGCTACGACATGTGGCGCGCCGTGCGCCTGGTGCTGGACACCGGCTTGCATGCCATGGGCTGGAGCCGCGAGCAGGCGATCGACTACTTCCGCGCCCACGCCCCCAAGAGCGAGCTGGACATCGTCAACGAGGTGGACCGCTACATCGGCTGGCCCGGCCAGGCCCTGTCCTACAAGATCGGCCAGTTGCACATGCTGGCCCTGCGGGCGAGGGCCGAGCGGGCCTTGGGCGAACGCTTCGATCTGCGTGCCTTCCACGACATGCTGCTGGACAGCGGCGCCCTGCCCCTGGATCTGCTGGAGCGCAAGGTCAGCGACTGGCTGGCCGGCCTGCAGTTTTCCAGCGAAACGCCGAAAACCCTGAAGTCCGTCTGAGCCGGCAAGGCCTGACCCTGCGTCTTCTCAAACCGAGAAGCCTCGCTTGCTGGTTAAATGGCTGTCGCAATGCCCGGGCACACTGGACACACAAGCATCCTTCCAAGGAGACAAGAGCAATGACCGACCCCCAAGAAGCGCTGCAAAGCGAACGCATCGACACCGTGCTGGCCCTGGCCGCCAGCCGCCCGCTGGCCGCCGAGCACAAGGGCTTGATCGAGAGCTTTGGCCGCGAGTATTTCGCCCGCCTCGACCCGGAAGACCTGCTGGCCCGCTCGCCCGAGGATTTGCTCGGCGCCCTGCTTTCGCATCTGCAGTTCGGCGCCAAGCGCCTGCCCGGTCAGACCCTGGTGCGGGTGCAGAGCCCCGCGGTCGCCGAGCATGGCTGGGCCTCGCGCCATTCGGTCATCGACATCGTCAATGACGACATGCCCTTTTTGGTCGACACCACGACCATGGAGATCAACCGGCAAGGCCTGACCCTGCACCTGATCATCCACCCGATTTTTGCCGTCGAGCGCGACGCCGCAGGCCAGCTCAAGGCCATCGGGCCGCGCCGCGAAGGCGCCGAGGCCAGCGGCCAGCGCGAATCCTGGATGCATATCGAGGTGGACCGCATCATTGACGCCCAGCAGCGCCAGGAGCTGGTCGCCGGCATCGAGCGCGTGCTGGCCGATGTGCGCACCGCCGTCGAGGACTGGAAGCCCATGGTCGGCCGCCTGCGCCAGGTGATCGAGGAGCTGAACCAGGCCCCGGCCAGTCTGCGCGCCGCCCACATCAAGGAAAGCGTGGCTTTTCTGGAATGGCTGGCCGATGACCACATCACCCTGCTGGGCTACCGCTGCCACGACCTGGTGTTCGACCAGGATGGCAAGGAAGCCCTGAGCCTGCAGCCCGGCAGTGGCCTGGGCCTGCTGCGAGAAACCGAGCAAGAGAAACTCTCGACCGGCTACTCCCTGCTGCCGGCCAATGCCCGCGCCATGGCGCGGGCGCCCGAACCGACCGTGATGGTCACCAAGGCCAACACCCGCTCCACCGTGCACCGCGCCGGCTACACCGATTACGTCGGCATCAAGCGCTACAACGCGGCCGGCGAGGTGATCGGCGAGCACCGCTTCATCGGCCTCTTCACCTCCACCGCCTACAGCGCCCGGGTCTCCGAGACGCCCATCCTGCGCAGCCGCGTTGGCGCCATCACCACGCGCGCCGGCCTGCCGCCGGGCGGCCATCTGGCCAAGGCCTTGCAGCACATCCTGGAGACCTACCCGCGCGACGACCTCTACCAGATCTCGGACGACGAGCTCTACGAAACCGCTCTGGGCATCCTGGCCCTGGGCGAGCGCCAGCGCCTGCGCCTGTTCGTCTGCCGCGATCCTTTCGAGCGCTTCTTCAGCTGCTTGGTCTATGTGCCGCGCGAGGCCTACTCCACAGACATGCGCATCAAGTTCCAGCGCATCCTGATGCAGGTCTTCAGCGGCACCAGCGCCGAGTTCGATGTGCAGCTCAGCGACGCCGTGCTGGCCCGCATCCACTTCACCGTGCGCACCACGCCGGGCCAGGTGCCGCTGTACGAGCGCCGTGACATCGAGGCCAAGCTGACCGCCGCCGCCCGCCGCTGGGACGACGACCTGCGCGACGCCCTGATCGATGCCGAGGGCGAGGCCCGTGGCCTGGAGCTGTTCAAGCGCTGGGGCGCCGGTTTCCCGGCCGGCTACCGCGAGCGCGTCAGCGCCCGCGCCGCCGTGCCCGATGTGCTGAAGATCGCCGGCCTGAACGGCGACAACCCGCTGGCCCTGGCCCTCTACCGCCCCTTGGGCGGCGAGGCCGGCAGCCTGGGCTTCAAGGTCTATCGCCGCGGCGCCTCGGTGGTGCTGTCCGACAGCCTGCCCATGCTGGAGCACATGGGCGTGCGCGTGCTGGGCGAGCACAACCACCGCATCGCGGATGCAGCCGGCGCCGATGCCGCGGACGGCAGCGACAGCGTGTCCCTGCACGATTTCCAGCTGCAGGCCGCCGTGTCCGACGAGATCGAGCCCGAGGCCTTGTCCAAGCTGTTCGAGGACACCTTCGCCCGGGTCTTCCGCGGCGAGGTCGAGAACGACGACTTCAACCGCCTGGTGCTGCGCGCGGGCCTGGCCAGCGACGAGATCGTGGTGCTGCGCGCCTACGCCAAATACCTGCGCCAGATCGGCTTTGCGCTTTCGCAGGCCAGCATCGAGGCCACGCTGGCGGCGCACCCGCGCATCGCCCGCATGCTGGTGGGCCTGTTCAAGCTGCGCTTCGACCCCGAGGCCCATGACGCCGCTGGCGCCACCGCCCAGGTCAACGCCATCGAGAAGGCGCTGGAGAAGGTCTCCAATCTGCAGGAAGACCGGGTGCTGCGCCAGCTGCTGGCCCTGATCCTGGCCACGCTGCGCACCAATTTCTGGCGCACCGGCATCGGCCACTCGGGCGCACCGGGCGCACGCCGCAGCTTCGTCAGCTTCAAGCTCGATTCGGCCAAGGTGCCGGGCCTGCCCGAGCCGCGGCCGCTGTACGAGATCTTTGCCTACTCGCCACGCTTCGAAGGCATCCACCTGCGCGGCGGCAAGGTCGCCCGCGGCGGCCTGCGCTGGTCCGACCGGCCGGAAGATTTCCGCACCGAGGTGCTGGGCCTGGTCAAGGCGCAAATGGTCAAGAACACCGTCATCGTGCCGGTGGGCAGCAAGGGCGGTTTCGTGCTGAAGAAGGCGCCACCGTCCAGCGACCGCGAGGCCTTCATGAAGGAAGGCGTGGCCTGCTACCAGGACTATCTGCGTGCCCTGCTCGACCTGACCGACAACTACGCGGGGGGTCAGGTCGTGCCACCGCCCCAGGTGGTGCGCATGGACGAGGATGACCCCTACCTCGTGGTCGCCGCCGACAAGGGCACGGCCACCTTCTCCGACTACGCCAACGCCGTCAGCGCCGAGTACGGTCACTGGCTGGGCGACGCCTTTGCCTCGGGCGGCTCGATCGGTTATGACCACAAGGCCATGGGCATCACCGCCCGCGGCGCCTGGGAATCGGTCAAGCGCCACTTCCGCGAGATGGGCCTGGACACGCAGAGCCAGGAGTTCACCGTGGTCGGTGTGGGCGATATGTCGGGCGATGTGTTCGGCAACGGCATGCTGCTGTCGCCGCACATCCGCCTGGTGGCCGCCTTTGACCACCGCCATGTCTTCATCGACCCCAATCCCGATGCAGCCAAGAGCTTTGCCGAACGCGAGCGCCTGTTCAAGCTGCCACGCTCCAGCTGGGCCGACTACGACGCCAGCCTGATCTCGGACGGTGGCGGTGTCTGGGCCCGCTCGGAGAAATCGATCCCGATTTCTCCGCAGGCCCGCGCCGTGCTGGGCATCGAGGCAGAGCGTCTGACGCCGACCGAGCTGCTCAGCGCCATCCTCAAGGCGCCAGTCGATCTGCTCTACAACGGCGGCATCGGCACCTACATCAAGAGCAGCGGCGAGAGCCATGCCGAGGTGGGCGACCGCGCCAACGACGCGCTGCGCATCAACGGCGCCGAGCTGCGCTGCAAAGTGGTGGCCGAAGGTGGCAATCTGGGCTGCACCCAGCGCGGCCGGGTCGAGGCGGCGCTGCATGGCGTGCGCATCAACACCGACGCGATCGACAACTCGGCCGGCGTGGACACTTCGGACCATGAGGTCAACATCAAGATCTTGCTGGGCCTGGCCACCGGCGATGGCGAGATGACAGCCAAGCAGCGCAATGCCCTGCTGCCGCAGATGACGGACGATGTCGCTGCCCTGGTGCTGCGTGACAACTACTTCCAGACCCAGGCCCTGTCGATTGCCCGACGCCAAGGCGTCAGCCTGATCGATTCGCAGGCGCGCTTCATCCGCTACCTGGAACGCAATGGCCAGCTCAACCGCGCCATCGAGTTCCTGCCCACGGACGATGAGATCAAGGAACGCAAAGCCCGCGGCGTAGGCCTGACCAGCCCCGAGCTGGCCGTCCTGCTGGCCTACAGCAAGATGTGGCTGTCCGATCAGCTGATGAGTTCGGACCTGCCCGAGGACGCCTGGATTGGCACCGCTCTGGCGCGCTACTTCCCGCCCCTGCTGCGCGAGAAGTTCGCGGCCCTGATTCCGCGCCACCCGCTCAAGCGCGAAATCATCGTCACCCATGTGCTGAACAGCATGCTCAACCGCGTGGGCGCGACCTTTGTGCACCGCCTCAGCGAATCGACCGGCGCCAAGCCGGCGCAGATCGTGCGCGCCTACCTGGCCACCCGCGAGGTCTTCGGTTTCGTGCCCCTGTGGCTGCAGATCGAGGCCCTGGACAACAAGGTGCCCGATGAGGTGCAGGCCGAGTTGATCAATGAGCTGGGCCGCCTGGGCAGCCATGCCACCACCTGGTTCCTGCGCTCACGCCGCCTGGCCGAGCCCATGGAGCAGGTGTTCCAGCGCTTCACGCCGGCCGTGGATGCCTTGCGTGCCCGGGTGCAAGCCCAGGCGCTGCAATCGCCGCGCGCCGAAGCCTGGGTGGCCGCCGGGGTGCCGAGCGAGTTGGCGCAGGCCGTGATCACGGCCGAGGCCTTGTTCGCCGCCCTGGACATTGCCGAGATTGCCGACGCAACGCAACAGCCCCTGGGCGAAGTGGCCGATGTGCATGCCAGCCTGGGCGAACGCCTGGGCCTGGCCCGCCTGCGCCAGCAGATCGACGCCCTGCCGACCGACAGCTACTGGCAAACCCAAGCCAAGGCCGCGCTGGGCGACGACCTGGCCGGCCTGCAACGCCAGATCGCCCACGATGTGCTGAGCCATGCCGGCGAGCACAAGCTCAGCGCCTGGGAGCAAAGCAACCAAGCCGCGCTGGAACGCGCCCAACGCCTGCTGGCCGAACTCAGCGAAGCCAAGGGCGTGGACCTGGCCATGCTGTCGGTCGCCCTGCGAGAACTGCGCAACCTGGCCTGAGCCTTCTTACTGCCATGACAAAACCCCGCCTGGGCCATGAGCCCGGGCGGGGTTTTTCTTTCTGGCAGGTCCAATCCACTGAGGACTGCTTTCGGCACGAAGCAGCCTTTGGTTTTGCTCGTGAGGCCCTGCAGCCCGTGCCGCCACCGGGCTCATGGTTCCGGGGTC
>NZ_JBXAGJ010000012.1:0-191370 GCF_058794035.1 Roseateles sp. GW835-FHT13E02 | reverse complement strand
CGCAGGGAAGTCGGCCCGCCAGGGCCGACCCCGGAACCATGAGCCCGGTGGCGGCGCGGGCTGCAGGGCCTCACGAGCAAAACCAAAGGCGGTTTCGTGCAGTTTGCAGCCGTCGCCCTCAGACCTTCTTGCTGTTGAAGGCCTGCGTCACCAACTGCTCCAACGCGCCTGGGTCCACATCGGCCAGCCGCTTCAGGTAGACGCAGCCTTTGCCGCGCTTGAGCTTGCCCAGCGTTTCCAGCAAGGGCTCGGCCTCGTCAAACCCTGTCAGTCCGTAGAGCGCGATGTCCGCCGACCGGGAGGCAAAGCCCACGGCGCAAATCTCACCGGTCTTGCCGCCCGCCAGCGGGTAGCGGTGCAGGCCGAAGCCGACGATGGCGCTGCCCCACATCACGGCAGGCTGGCCGGTGGCGCGTTGCATCAAGTCGGCCAGCGCGAGGCAGTCTGCCCGTCGGGCGGCATCGGCAATCGCGTTCAGGTAGGCGGCCACATCGGCGGCTGTGGCTTGGGTTTTGTTGGCGGGCATCGCTCGGGGCTTTCAAGTCTCGGTCGGGGGAGATGGTGAGGGGCAGGCCAGCGTCGGCTTCCTTCAGGGCAGCCGTTCGTCAGCCTCCTCGTTCAATTGCAAGAAGGTGCCCGCAGCATCGAACTTCAGGCCGAGCTGGCCGATCCAGACAAACCCCTCCTTCTCAAAAGGCTCGCTCTCGGGCACGGGCTGTCGCGCAGCCTCGATCAGGGTCTGTCGGGTGTACGAACCCTTGGCCATCGCTCGAACCAGGGCCCTGGTTTGCGCCAGCGCCTGGCGAGTTTCTGCTGCAGAGATTTCGGTATAGCTGCGGGTGATGCCGGCGTCGATCGCTTGATACGCCCACCAGGCGTTGGATCCGATCAGGGCGGCGATGAGCACAAGGACGAGGGGGCGAGGGTGTCGCATGGGCAAGAGGCTCCTGTTGTGAGGAGGGGTGAGCGCATTCATCGGAATTGTGCGGTCGCGGCCAGCGCTCTCGAAATCCCGCCGCGTTCCCGGAGAATGAGTGCGCCCCAATTCTTGCGAATGCTCCATGTTGTCCCCCGACCCATCCCAGGCCGTCTATCGCGCCCGTGGCCTTAGCCTCGCCCACCCCGATCCCAGCCAGCCGCCCCTGATCCTGGGCCTGAGCTTCGAGCTGCGCCCGGGCCTGAGCCTGCTGCGCGGCGGCGATGGCCGAGGCAAGACGCGCTGCTTGCGCTTGATCGCGGGGCGGCCGGGTGCGCCGCTCGCGGGCCAGATCGAATGCAGCCTGGCTCCTGCGGACATCTTTTTCGAGGACCCGACCGACCCGGCGCTGGACGCCCAGCTGGCCTCGGCGTGGCTGAGCGGCCTACGCCAGCGCTATGCCGGCTGGCGCGCCGACCTGGAGCCGGCCCTGGTTGAGGGTTTTGCGCTGGCGCCGCATCTGGACAAGCCGCTCTACATGCTCTCCGCCGGCAGCCGGCGCAAGCTGGGCTTGCTGGCGGCCGCTGTTTGCGGCGCGCGCCTGACCCTGCTGGACACACCGTTCGCCGCCCTCGACGGGCGCTCCATCCGCTTGCTGGGCGAGCTGCTGCAAGAGGCCGCAGCGCAGCGCGAACGCGCATGGCTGCTGGCCGATTACGAGCGGCCGGCCTGTCTTCAAGGCACGGCGCTTCAGGCCGAGATCGATCTCGGCGACTGATGCGATCCGCAGCCCGCCACTATTCACGCGTCACCTGGGGATGGCCGGCCGGCTTGTGAGCCCCTAGCCTCCTACTCGCCCCGCAGCGTCGCGGGCGTTCAGCGAGCAAGGAGCATGGCATGGCATACGGTGATCGGGTCCTGCAACAAGGGCTCAAGGGTGACGATGTGGTGGAGCTGCAGCTGCGCCTGGCGGGCTACCGCGGCACGCTGCTCGATGGGGACTTCGGCTCGGGCACCGAGCTGCAGGTGAAGAGCTTTCAGCGCGACTACATGGGCCTGAGCGCGCCCAGCGGCGTGGTGGACCGCGCCACCTTTATGGCCATCGACGAGCTGGCCAGCCGCTTTCCCATCGACTTTGCGCAGCTGCGCTGCCCTTGCGGCGTCTGCAGTGGTTTCGGCCAGGGCCGCTTCAAAGGGCGCTACATGCCCGGCGGCGAGGGCCAGGAAAAGTTCCACCGCTATGAGTACCCCGGCATCCACCGCCTGATCCTCTGGGCGGCGCGGGCCTTGTTTGCCTACCAGCCAGACATTCGCTTCAGCTTCTCCTCGGGTTACCGCTGCGCGGTCGAAAACGAGCGCAAGGGCCGCACCACCACGAACCACCACGGCAAGGCCGTGGACATCGACACCGTGCTGGCGCCCGGCATGGGCAAGCGCGAAGACCTGGAGCGCTGCAACGAGCTGCGCAGCCTGCTGGTCGAAAAGTCCAATGCCCAGATCGGCTGGCTGGCCCGCAACCGCAAATCGCTGGAACCCTCGGACATTGCGCCCACCTGGGTCCACTACGACGTGCGCGAGTACGAGAGCAAATACCTGCGCGACGAGTTCTTCTGCCGCGATCTGGCCGGGCTGGACCGGCGCCTGCCGATCACGGTCTGAGTTAGGGCCTGCGGCTCAGAAGCTCAATACAAAAGCCGCGCCGCCCTCCAGCGGCCGCACATGGCGCACGCGGCCGCCCATGCCGTGCACCAGCTGGCGCACCACGGTCAGGCCGATGCCCTGGCCGCCTTCGCGGGCGCTGAAAAAGGGCATGAAGATCTTGTGCTCCAGGCCCGGCGGTACGCCGGGGCCGTTGTCGCGCACGCTGAGCTGCAGGCGGCCGCCGCGGCCCTGGCGCGCCTGCACCCACAGGCGCGGCTGGCTCAGGCCTTCGGTGGCCTGCTCGGCATTGCGCAAGAGGGCTAGCAGGGCCTGCTCCAGCTGGCCTTCATCGGCTTGCAAATACAGGCCTGCGCTGGCCGGCTCGAAGCTGGCCTCACCACCACGCTGCCGCCAGGCCGGGGCCACCGCCTGCTGCAGCCGCTGCAGCAAACCATCGAGCGCCACCGGGGCCAGCACCGGCGCTGGCCATTGGCTGACACGCCGGTAGATACGCACAAAGCGCGCCAGCTCGGCCGCGCGCAGCTCGATGCCGGCCAGGGCGCTGCGCAGATCGGCCTCCACCAGGGGCGGTTCGTCCAGCAGCAGCTGGGCCGTCTGGCTCAGGCTCTGGATGGGCGTCAGCGAATTCATGATCTCGTGCGTCAGCACCTGCACCAGCTGCTGCCAGGCTTGCAGCGATTCACCCTCCAGCTCGTTCTCTAGCGGCACCAGGGCCAGCAGGGTCTGCTGTTCGCCGTCCAGCGAGAGCGGCTGGCGCTGCAGCTGCCAGCGTTCGCTGCCGCGCTCGGTGTCCAGCAGCACCGGGCCGCTGCGGATGTCCGGCCTGCGCAGCAGGGCCTGCAAGGCCGCAGGCTCGCGCACGCCACCCGGTGCGGCCAGGCGCCGTGCTCGGCTGCTCAGGGCCTGCAGCGTGGGCTGCGCCGCGCTTTCGCGCAGCACCCAGGCGGCCACCGGCAGGTGTTCCAGCTGCGTCTGCAGCAGGATCAGCTGGCGCTGATCTGCAGCCAGGGGTGGCTCGGGCGGCAAGGGCAGCGGTGGGCGGCGGCGCAGCTGCACGGCTGCTCGCAGCAAGGGCCAGGCGCAGGCCAGGCCCGCCCCGGCCAGCAGCAGCAAGCCCAGGGCGCCGCGCGCGCTCAGCGGCCCGCGTGCCAGCAGGGCCTGGCCCAGGGCACCGGCCGCGGCCCAGAGCAGGGCGGCCGCCAGCAGGCGCAAGGACTCAAAGCCCATGCTTGTCCAGGCGCCGGTAGAGGGCCGCACGCGACAGGCCCAGGATGCGGGCGGCGGCGCTGAGATTGCCCTCGGCTTCGGCCATGGCGGCCAGCACGGCGGCGCGCTCCTGGGCGGCGAGGGAGCGGTCGCTGTCCGGTGTGAGTTCGGGTTTGGATGCGACCGGTGGGGTCAGGTCTTGCCGGCTCGCTGTACTTTGCTGATCGACCCGCTGCAAGGCCTCGCGGCAGGTGGCGATCAGGCGCACGTTGTCCCAAGGCTTGGTCAGAAAGTCGAAAGCGCCGCGCTTGAGCGCCTGCACGGCCAGATCGATGTCGGCATAGGCCGTCATCACCACCACCAGGGGCGCCTGCGGCCGGGCCTGCACCTCGGCCAGCAGCTGCAGGCCTTGCGCGCCATCGCTGCGGCCGGGGCCGAAGTTCAGGTCCAGCAGAAGCAGGCTGGGGCGCAGCCGGTCCAGGGCGGCCATCAGCTCGGCCGGCCGGCGCAGGCAATGGATGGGCGCCACCCGGCGCTGCAGCAGCAGCTGGGCGGCCAGGCCGACGCCGGGGTCGTCGTCGAGCAGCAGGATCTGGTGGGCGGGCGGCAAGGCCAAAGCTTCGTGTTGGTTCACGGCCCGCATCTTCGCAGCAGCACGCACGCGCGCGCCAGCCCGGTGTCCGGAAGCGGACAGGGGGCTTGGCGGACGGCCTGCGGGGCGGCGATGCTGGCAGGTCCGGGGCTGAAGTCTTCCGCAAGCCCCATCACTTCTTTTTGCCGCCGCCCGCCGCGGGCGCAGCCATCACCTCATGATCGAACTGTGCCAACTGAGCAAACGTCACCGCGCCGGTGATGTCGAGACCCTCGCCCTCCATGCCATCGACCTGCGCATCGAGGCCGGCGAGTACGTGGCCATCACCGGGCCCTCGGGCTGCGGCAAGTCCACCTTGCTGGGCCTGCTGGGCCTCTTGGACCGGCCCAGCAGCGGCCGCTACCTGCTGGAGGGCGAAGACCTGGCGCGCAAGAGTCCGCGCGAGCTGGCGGCCCTGCGCCGCGGCCGCATCGGCTTTGTCTTCCAGAGCTTCAATCTGGTGGAAGAACTCAGCGTGCAGGACAACGTGCAACTGGCCCTGCGCTACGGCGAGCAGCCCGAGCGGGCGCAGCGCCAGCTTGTGGCCGAGGTGCTGGAACGCCTGGGCCTGAGCCACCGTGCCGGCCACCGGCCCAGCCAGCTCAGCGGCGGCCAGCAGCAGCGTGTGGCGATTGCCCGCGCCATCGCCGCGCGGCCAGCCCTGCTGCTGGCCGACGAGCCCACCGGCAACCTCGACAGCGCCCATGGCCAGGAGGTCATGCACCTGCTGCGTCAGCTGAACGAAGAGGGCACGACCCTGGTGATGGTGACCCACAGCCCCGAGCATGCGGCCCTGGCCTCGCGCACCGTGCGCCTGCTCGATGGCCGCCTGCTGGTGGACGCCCACGCGGAGGCCTGCGCATGAGCGGCCCGCTGACTTTGCTGCTGCGCGAAGCCTGGGCCGGCCTGCGCCAGCGCCGCGCCGCCACCCTGGTCTCGGCCGGTGGCCTGATGCTGGCGCAGGCGGCCTGCCTGCTGGTGGCCGTGCTGGCCCTGTCGCGCAGCGCCATCGACCCCGGCGTGCCCGCGCCCGAGCGCGTGGTCATGCTGGACTTCCGCCCCCATGCCAAGGGCGAAGGCGGCGCGGAGAGCGACTGGCAGCTGGCCGCGCCGGCCGGCCTGGCGCCCTGGCTCAAGACCCGCGGCCTGCCGCTGGAGCAGATCAGCCGCAGCAGCAGCGAGGGCTTCACCTTGCAGATGAGCGGCGATGGCCAGAGCCGTGTCGAGGTGGTGCGGGTGCTGATCGCCGACCCCGATCTGGTGCCGCTGATGGGTTTGAAGACCCTGCATGGCGACCTGGCAGCCACGCTCGCCCGCAAGGATGCGATTGCCCTGACGCCCAAGCTGGTGCGCAAGCTCTGGGGCGATCTGCCCCTGGCCCAGGCCCTGGGCCGCATCGTCGAATGCCGGGGCAAGAGCTACACGGTGACGGCGGTGATCCCGGCGCTCGACAGCCGCAGCACGCTGGATGCGGCGCATGAGGCCATGGCCAGCTTCGAGCTGGCCGGGGTGGATTTCCGCGGCGGCCTGCTCGACAGCCCCGAGGCGCTGGAGGGCATCCACAAGGGCAATGCGCAGGTTTATGCCCGCTTGCGCCCGGGCGCTGAAGTCCAGCAGCTCGCGCCCTTGCTGGCCGCGGCCTACCGCGCCCATCCCTTGCACGACAAGCTGCCGGCCGAATGGAAAACCGCCGGGCCGGAGCAGGCCGCGGCCGACTTCCGCGTGCTGCCCCTGCCCCAGCTGCCGCTCGAGGGTCAGGACTTGCTCTGGACCGTGCTGACGGCCTTGGGCGCCGCCAGCGGCCTGCTCCTGCTGCTGGCCGCCATCAACACCATGAACTTGCAGGCGGCCCAGCTGCTGCAGCGCCAGCGCGAGACGGCGCTGCGCCGCAGCCTGGGCGCCAGCGGTGGCCAGCTGCTGCAGCTCTGGTGTACCGAACTCTTGATCACCTTGGGCCTGGCCGCGGCTGGCGCGGCCTTGCTGGCCTGGTGGTTGGGCCCGGCCGCCGCCGACTGGCTGGGCCTGAGCGCCCAGCGCCCGGTGGTGGACGCGTTGCCGGCGCCGGCCTGGCAAGGCCTCTTGCTGCTGCAACTGGTGCTGCTGCCGCTGAGCCTGGCCTTGCCGGCCACCCTGGCCCTGCGCCAGGTGCCGGCGCCAGCCTTGCAAGGCCGCACGGTCAGCGAAGGGCCCTGGGGCCGGCGCCTGCGCCAGGGCTTGTTGAGCCTGCAGCTGGGCGGCGCCTTGCTGCTGCTGGCCTTGAGCGGGGTGATGGCTTTGCAGCACCGCCATCTGCTGCAGCTGGACCGCGGCTTCGAGACCCGCAACCGCCTGGTGCTCAGCGCCCTGGTCGAGCGCGATTTCGTGCCCAAGCTCGATGCCTTTGTCGATGGCCTGCGCCAGCATCCCGCCATCCAGCATTTCGCCTTCAGCACCGCCCGCCCGGCCATGGACCATTGGGGCCCGAGTGAATTGCACGTCAGCCCCAGCGGCGCCAAGCAGATGCTGCGCATGACCACGGTCTCGCCGAGCTACTTCGTCACCTACGGCATGAAGGTCTTGGCCGGCGCGCCCGAGCAGGGCAGCGGCGAGGGCCGCCTGGTGATCGACGCCAAGGCGGCGCGCTTGCTGGGTTTTGCCACGCCGCAGGCGGCCGTGGGCGCCGTGCTGCGCGGCGGTGGTGATCAAGTCCAGGAGGGCCAGGAGCAGCGCCGGGTGGTGGCGGTGGTCCATGACATCAAGCAGGAGTCGGCGCGCGATGCGGCCCAGCCGCAAGGCTTTGTACTCAGCGATGCGCCGCAGTGGGACTTGACGGTCTACGGTCCCGATGCCCGCGCCCTGCGCGCCGGCCTGGAGGAGGTCTGGCGCACGCATGGCCCGCCGCTGGGGCATATGGTCTGGAGCGCCGAGGAGCAGACCGCCCTGGTCTACCGCCAGGAAGAGCAGCTGCGCCAGGTGCTCAGCGTGGTGGCCCTGCTGGCGGTCGGCGTGGCCATGCTGGGCGCCTACGCCCTGGTGGCCGACACCTTGCGCCGCCGCCGCACCGAGCTGGTCCTGCGTCGCCTGCATGGCGCCAGCCACGCGGACATTGCCGCCGAAGTGGCGCGCGAGTTCCGTGGCCCGCTGCTGCTGGCCGGCATCTTGGGCCTGCCCCTGGCCGGCCTGGCGGGCATGGCCTACCTCGACGGCTTTGTCGACCGCCTGGCGCCGTTGCCGGGCCTGGCCTTGCCGCTGCTGGTGGCGGCCTTGCTGACGGTGGGCATCACCGCCTTGGCTGCGGCCCGCCACATCCGCCTGGCCTTGGGCCTGCAGCCGGTGGAGGCCTTGCGCTGAAGCCAGTGAATCAGGCGCCGGCCCGCAGCTAGACTTCCCGCTGTTCGGTTAGCCGGTGAGTGGGATAGAAAAGATGAGTGAACAGCAGCAGCAGCGCCTGATCGTGGGCGTCGACAAATTCGAGAACATCGTCGCCTTGTTGCTGGAAGAAGCGGGCTTTTGGGTGCGCCGGGGTTTCAAGGTCGCGCTGACGCAGGATGAAAAGCGCCAGATCGGCAAGACCTCGGCGCCCAAGCCCGAGATCGACATGCTGGCCTACCACCCGGGCCGCCAGGAGCTGCTGGTGCTGGAGGTCAAGGCCTACCAGGACACGCCCGGCGTCAAGCTGGCGCAGATGCAGGAGGTGCATGAGGTGCCCACCGGCCGCTTCAAGCTCTTCACCAGCGATCTCTACCGTCAGGTGGTCTTCACCCGTCTGCAGCAGCAGCTGCTGGAGCTGGGCCAGATCGCTGAGCAAACCCAGCTTCGACTGGGCCTGATCCCGGGCAAGGTCAACCAGGGCCAGAGCGAAGCCTTGCGTGCGCTGATGCAGGAGCGCGACTGGTTCTTCTGGTCGCCGGACGAGGTCAAGGCCAAGGTGGCGGCGCGCTCGGCGCAGGGTTGATGGCCGTGGCTGAAACCGGCATGAGCGCTTCGCTGGAGGACGCGCTGCCGCAGCGCAGCGCGCGGGTGCTTTTGCGCCGCTTGCGTGCCGGCGATCTGGCGGACTTTCAGGCTTACCGCCAGGACCCGCAAGTCGGGTTGTACCAAGGCTGGCAGGCGCAGAGCGATGCCCAGGCTCTGACCTTTTTGCAGGAGATGGCCAGCGCGCCCCTGCTGCAGCCCGGCGCCTGGTGCCAGCTCGGCCTGGCCGAGGCGGGCAGCGATCGCTTGATCGGTGACATCGGCCTGTGCCTGGCGGCCGACTCGGCGTCCGTCGAGATCGGTTTCAGCCTGCATGCGGCCCGCCAGGGCCAGGGCCTGGCGGCCGAAGGCGTGGGGGCGCTGATCGCTTTGCTGTGGGCGTGTTCGCCGGCGGCCGAAGTTCGCGGCATCACCGATTCGCGCAACCTCGGCTCCATCCGCTTGCTGGAGCGCCTGGGCTTTGCGCGGGTGGACAGCCAGGCCGCGGTGTTTCGCGGCGAGGCCTGTGTGGAGCATCACTACCGCTTGCCTCGGCCCGCTTGAATCACCCGCTCAAGTTGCCCGGTAGCTCCAGCTGCCTTCGCAGCGAACGGTGCTGCGCACCGAGTTGGCGATGAAGCAGTGCGTGTGTGCGGCATGGTGCAGGGCTTGCACGGCTGCCTCGTCGGGCGCCTGGGCGCCGCCAAACTGCACCTCGGGCCGCAGCATCACCTCGGTGATGGCGTCCTGCCCGGCTTCGTTCTGGGCCATCAGGCCTTCGGCCGGGTCCTCGTAGTGGCTCACCACATAGCCGGCGCGGGCCGCCAGGTCCAGGAACCAGAGCATGTGGCAGCTGGACAGGGCGGCGATGAAGGCTTCTTCGGGGTCCACGGCGCTGGGGTCGGAGAAGGGCAGGCGCACGACGCTGGGCGAGCTGGAGGCCGCCACCTCGGCGCCGCCGTCGAACTGCCAGCGGTGGGCACGGCTGTAGCGCCGGCCGGTGAAGTCTTCATCGGGGCCCAGGGCCCAGCGGATGGTGGCGTGATGCGTGGACATGGGAGAGATCCTTTGCAGCGGTGGGCTGCATCTTCCGTCATCCCGCGCAGCGCAAGGTCAGGTTGATGCGCTGCTCGCCCAGCAGCGGGTGGCGGCCCGGCGCCAGCGCCTGCACGCCGTGGAAGGCCAGGCGCGAGGGCCCGCCCCAGACCAGCACGTCGCCATGCTGCAGCGGCCAGCGCGCTGGCCGCTCGCTGCGGCTCTGGCCGCCGAACAGAAACACGGCCGGCAGTCCCAGGGAGATGGAGACGATGGGCTGGCGCAGATCCTGCTCGTCGCGGTCCTGGTGCAGGCTCAGCGGCGTGCCGGGCAGGTAGCGGTTGACCAGGCAGGCGTCGGGCCGAAAGCCGGGGTAGCCAGCCTCCTCGGCCACCGCCACAGCCAGCTCGGCGATCACCGGCGGCAGCGCCGGCCAGGGCTGGCCGCTCAGCGGGTCTGTCGATTGGTAGCGGTAGCCGCGCGCGTCCGAGACCCAGCCCAGGGGGCCGCAGTTCGTCATCGCCACCGCCATGCGCCGGCCGCCGGGGGTGAGCCAGTGGCGCAGCGCGGCCGCGGCCATCACGCCCTCGGCGGCGGCCAGCAGCTGGGGCGCCTGGGCCAGCGCCCGGCCGCGCAGCAACACGGCGCCGGGGGCCAGGTCTTGCCGGGCCGGCGGCGGCTCCAGAGCGTCATCAAACAGGTCGAGATTCATGTGGCGCGAGCCTGGGTACTTGTCAATTGGTGAAATCTTTTTTGGGTCAAATTCAGCAGCCAAATTCGCTTGCAAAAGCTTGCAAACCCGAATTCCCGAGGCTTGAAAAGCGAGTGGCCGCTGACATCTTTATTTTTGCGCGGACGCCGCCCAGGCCGGGCAGGCCCATCTGCTGATCCGGGTCAAAACGGGCTCGCTAAGATGCTTGCAGCATGCGCAGCCGGGCTTTCATGGCCCGGCCAGCCGCCACGATCCCGCCACTGATTTTGCTTGCGCTCCCGGAGTACCACGCATGAGCTCGTCCATCACCCCCCAGCCCACCCAGTTTGATTTCGACAGCGTCCCGCAAGCGCCCCGCCAGCCCCTGGCGGCGCCGGCCGCCCTGCCGGCTCAGGAGATCAGCGCCGAGGTGCTGCTGGAGAAATACGCGAAAGGCGAGGAGCAGACCCTGGACGAGCTGCGCCTGCGCGTGGCGCGCGCCCTGGCCCAGGCCGAGGCGCCCGAGGCCAGGGCCGAGTGGGAAGCGAAATTCCTCGATGCCCAGCGCCGCGGCTTCGTGCCGGCCGGCCGCATCAACTCCGCCGCCGGTACCGAGCTCAGCGCCACCTTGATCAACTGCTTTGTGCAGCCGGTCGGTGATTCGATTGCCTCGCTGGACGATGGTCACCCGGGCATCTACACCGCCTTGACCGAGGCGGCCGAGACCATGCGTCGCGGCGGCGGCGTCGGTTACGACTTTTCCCGCATCCGCCCGCGCGGCGCCTGGGTCGGTTCGACCCAGAGCAGCGCCTCCGGCCCGGTCAGCTATATGCGGGTGTTCGACCGCAGCTGCGAGACGGTGGAATCGGCCGGCGCCCGCCGTGGCGCGCAGATGGGCGTGCTGCGCTGTGACCACCCCGATGTCGAGGAGTTCATCCGCGCCAAGGACAAGGGCGATCTGAAGAACTTCAACATCTCGGTCGGCGTGACCGATGTGTTCATGCAGGCGGTCGAGGCCAATGGCGAGATCGAGCTGGTGCACAAGGCCGAGCCCGGCGCCAAGCAGCGCGCGGCCGGCGCCTACCAGCGCGGCGATGGACTCTGGGTCTACCGCAAGCTGCAGGCGCGCGAGCTCTGGGACATGGTGATGCGCTCCACGTATGACCATGCCGAGCCCGGCGTGCTCTTCCTGGACCGCATCAACAACGACAACAATCTTTACTACTGCGAGTCCATCTCGGCCACCAACCCTTGTGCCGAGCAGCCGCTGCCGCCCTACGGCTGCTGCTGCCTGGGTTCGGTCAACCTCACGCATTTCGTGCGCCAGCCCTTCGGCCTGGACGCCAGCTTCGACGGCGAGGCCTTTGCCGAGGTCTGCCGCACGGCCACCCGCATGCTGGACAACGTGCTGGACGTGACGCCCTGGCCTCTGCCCGCGCAGCAGCAGGAGGCGCGCAACAAGCGCCGCGTCGGCCTGGGTTTCACCGGCCTGGGTGACACCCTGGTGATGCTGAACCTGCGCTACGACAGCGAGGCCGCGCGCGCCATGGCCAGCGAGATCAGCACTCTGATGCGCGACGCGGCCTACGAGGCCTCGGCCGATCTGGCGCTGGAGCGCGGTGCCTTCCCGCTTTTCAATGCCGACCTCTACCTCTCGGGCGGCAACTTCGCCTCGCGCCTGCCGCAAGGCCTGAAGGACAAGATCCGCGCCCAGGGCCTGCGCAACTCGCACCTGCTGTCGATCGCGCCCACCGGCACCATCAGCCTGGCCTTTGCCGACAACGCGTCCAACGGCATCGAGCCGGCCTTCAGCTGGAGCTACACCCGCAAGAAGCGCATGCCCGATGGCAGCTACAAGGAGTACGCCGTCGAGGATCATGCCTGGCGCCTGTACCGCCATATGTTCGGCAGCGATGCGCCGCTGTCACCGGCCTTCGTCACGGCGCTGGAGCTCTCGGCCTCCGACCATGCCTTGATGGTGGCGGCGGTGGCGCCCTTTGTGGACACCTCGATCTCCAAGACCGTCAATGTGCCGGCCGACTACCCCTACGCCGATTTCCAGGACCTGTACACGCAGGCCTGGAAGAGCGGCCTCAAGGGCCTGGCCACCTACCGGCCCAATAGCGTGCTCGGTTCGGTGCTCAGCGTTGAATCGGCCCAGCCGGCGCCGGCTGCCGCGGTCAGCTCGCCCGAGCCGCTCAAGCCGGTGGCCTCGGATGGCGGCAACCAGCGCATGCTGGTCTCGCGCCTGCCCAATGCCGTGCTGGCCTCGCTGCGCTGGCCCAGCCGGCCCGAGCTGCCGAATGGCAACCCGGCCTGGAGCTACATGATCCGCCACCCGCATGGCGACTTTGCCCTCTTCGTCGGCGAGCTGCCGGCCGAGGGGCCCGACGCCGGCCTGTTCGGCAAGAACCTGCCTTTTGAGGTCTGGGTCAACGGCGCCGAGCAGCCGCGCGGCCTGTCGGCCGTGGCCAAGACCCTGTCCATGGACCTGCGCAGCAATGACGCGGCCTGGCTGCGCCTCAAGCTCGACGCCCTGGCCACCGTGGCCGAGGAGCGGTCTTTCGAGATGGCCATGCCGCCGGGTGGCGAACAGCGCCTCTTCCCTGGCGTCGTGGCGGCCACGGCCGCGGTGATTCGCTGGCGTTGCGAGCAGCTCGGCGCCCTGGCCGAGGGCGGCGCCACGCCGGTGATCGACGCCATGTTCAGCCGCGAAGAGCCCCGCACCAGCACCATGGGCACCCTGGCCTGGGCGGTGGATGTGGACAACCCGGCCACCAACGAGCAATTCACACTGACCCTCAAAGAGGTCAGCCTGCCCACGCCGGACGGCGGCTTCGTCACCCGGCCCTGCGCCATGGGCTTCTCGGGCAACTACCCCAAGGCCCTGGACGGCATGGCCCGCCTGCTGAGCCTGGACATGCGTGTGATGGACCCGGCCTGGATCGGCATGAAGCTGCGCAAGCTGCTCAATGTCGGCGAGCCTTTGGGCCACTTCATGGCGCCGGTGCCCAACCTCTCGGGTGAGCGGCGCCAGCAGATCTGGCCCTCGACCGTGGCCTATGTGGCGCGCCTGATCATCCACCGCTACGCCATGCTGGGCGTGCTGGACGAGCAAGGCCTGCCCCTGGTGGAGATGGGCTTGCTGCAAGCGCCGATCAGCGCGCGCAAGGCCAGCAGCGCCGGCGCCCTGCAGGCCCAGGCCGGCAAGCCCTGCCCGGAATGCGGCAACCGCACCATGATCCACAAGGACGGCTGCGACTTCTGCACCGCCTGTGGCTATGTGGGGCAGTGCGGCTGATCGAGTGAAGCGGTGAACGGGCTTGACGCCCGTTCGCTCAGCCGGCCATCGCGATCAGCACCACGCGCCGGTTCTTGGCGCGGCTGGCTTCGTTGCTGTTGTCGGCGATCGGCTTCTCGTGGCCGAAGCCCTGGGTTTTCAGCGCGCTGCTGGGCCAGCCCGCGCCTTGCAGGGCCTGGCTGACGGCGCTGGCACGGCGCAGGGACAGCTGCTTGTTGTAGCTGGCGTCGCCCACGGCGTCGCTGTGGCCCTCGATGCGCAGCCGCGGCACCTCGACCTCGCGCAGCTGCTGGCCCAGCTCGATCAGGCGCTTGCGCTGCTCCAGCTGCAGGCGGTCGGAATCGAAGCCGAACAGCAGGCTGGTGGCCAGGTTCAACTCCCACTCATCGCCGTTCGGCACAAAGCCCAGCTCTTGCAAGCGGCGCTTTTGCTGCTCGGTCCAGGGTGAGGGCGGTGTGATGACGGCTGCCGTGCCGGGGCTGCTTTGGCAGGCCTGCAAGAGCAGGGCCAGCAAAGGCAAGCCAAGCAGCGCGCGACGCTGCGTCAGGCTGGCGGCCGGGTCATGGGGCTTGAGGCCGGTTTCAGTCCGGGCTGGGTGTGGGGCGTGTCGGGGCTGCTTCAAGTGAACTCCTGCTTGATGAGCCGCTGGGCAGCACACCGCGTGCCGCCCGCTTGCGCTGGTACATGTCCTGGTCGGCCGCCTTCATCAGCTCGGCAGCACTCAGGCCATGGGTGGGGAAGATCGCCAGGCCGACGCTGATGCCGGGCACCACGGTGGATCCATTGGGCAAGGTCACCGGCTGGGCCACGGCACTGCGCAGCTGCTCTGCAATTGCCGGGGCATTGGTGGCCTGGCGCAGGCCATGGACCAGGACCACGAATTCGTCGCCGCCCAGCCGCCCCACCAGGTCTTGTGCACGCACGCTGCGGCTCAGGCGCTGGGCCACGGCCACCAGCACGCAGTCGCCGGCCTCGTGGCCATGCTCGTCGTTGATGGTCTTGAAGTGATCGGCGTCGATGAAGTAGAGCGAGAAGCAGCCGCCGGCGCGGCTGGCCTGCGACAAGGTGCTGGCCAGCACGCGTTCGAAATGGGCGCGCGTCGCCACGCCGGTCAGGCCGTCGCGCGCGGCCTGGTCGCTGAGCTCGGCATGGGCATGGCGCAGCGCGTCATGCTCGCGCAGCAACTGTTGCTGGTGCTCGCTGAGCTCCTGAAGCAGGGCGTCGAAATCGGCGCTGAGCTGGTCCAGCTCGCGCACGCCCGCACGCGGGGCCTGGCGCAGGGCCAGCAAGGGCTTGTGGGGCTCGCGCAGCTGGCGCATCTGGCGGCTGTGCTCGGCCAGCGCTTGCAGGGGCAGGACCAGGCGATCGGCCAGGCGGTGCGACACGCGCAGCACCGCCACCCCGGCCAGACCCATGGCCAGCAGCACGCCCGCGGCGGCCCAGCTCATCAGGCTGAGCAGGGCGCTGGCATCGGCCTGCAGCTCCACCACGGCCTGCACCTGGCCCTGGGCCAGCACCGGTGCCTCGGCGCGCACCGGCCAGAGCGTTTCGGCCAGGCGGGCCCAGCTGCCCTGGGCATCGGCCTTGCGGTAGCAGGCGAAGTCTTCATCCGGCAGCGTGCCGGCCGCGCCCGGGCGCGGCAGATCGCGCAGGCTGTGGGCACCCAGGCGCACCCGCGCGGCCGACACCGGCTCATGGCGCAGCAGCTCTTGCAGCAGGGTTTCGGTGGCCTGCCGGTCCTGGAACACCACGGCGGCCTCCACCGAATAGGCCAGCGAGCGTGCCTGCAGCTCGAGATTGCGCACCGTGGACAGGTGCAGCAGCAGGGCGGCGCCCACGGTCAGTACCAGACCGACGCTGAGCACCGACAGCCACCCGATGCGCCAGCTGGCCGCACGCATCAGCTCGAGCACGCTGGGCACCGGCCGGGCGCGATGGGCCGGGCCTTGAGCCCAGAGATGGCGCCAGTGCTTGCTCATGCCTTGCGCCCCTGGGGCTTGGCCAGGCGCAGCACCTGAGGGTGCACGCGCAGGCCGCTGCGGGCCACGGCGTCGAGGTTGACCTCGAAGCGGGTGCGGCCGTCCTGGGCCTCGAGGCAGAACATGCCGCCGTCGCTGCAGAACTCGGGCCCACGGCCCAGGGTCAGCACCGCTTGCTGGGCCAGGCTGCGCAGCAGCTGGCGCAGCGGCTCGGGCTGCCAGCCTTCCAGGTAGACGGCCTGGCAATGGGGCGGCAGGGCGCTCTGATTGGCCTCGATCAGATGGACCTCGAGCTGCCGGCCGTCGTGCAGGGGCTGGACCTGGCGGGCGATCTCCTGCGCATCGCTGGCGCTGCGGCTGATGCACAGGCCCAGGGTGGCCGGGCCTTGCGGCCAGCGGGTGTAGCTGACGATGGCTTGCAGGATGGCGCCGGTGGCCAGGGCCGATTGCGCCACCACGGCCTGCGGGGGCAGGGCCTGAGCCTGGCAGGGGCCGCCGGCCAGGCCGCCCAGCAGCAGACCCAGGCCCAGCTCGAGCCGGCGCCGCAGGCGCCCGCGCAGCCACCCGGGCGCGCGCCGCAGCGGGGTCGAGCAGGAGACAAAAAAGGCAGCCAACATTCAGATTCCAAACCAGCCACGCGGGGCCCGGGCCGGGGCCAGGGGACGCGCTTCATACTTCCGAATGAAGACGAGATCGGCCCAGTATAGGCAGGGCTGAAGCCCGAGCCCCGGGCATTCCTGCGCGCTTGGCCTGGCTCACCCCCGCAAGTGCAGGGGGTCTTGTTGCAGCGTCGCGGCAACCGGGCAAAGCGCGGGCTTTTCCGCGGATGGTTGGGGCAGGTCAACGGCTAGGCTCTTGGCCATCTGAATCCCTTGCCCGGGAGGCCTGGATGGCATTCGCACATGAGCTGCTCTTGTTTCCTCTGGAACGCGAGGTGCAGGCCGCGGCCCAGCAGCTGCATGACAGCTCCGACTGGAACGCCCGCCTGGCGGTGGCCTGGGGCCTGCGTCAGCTCAACAGCCCGCGCGCCCAGGCCCTGGCCTTGGCCTTGCTTCAGGAGCTGGAGGAGTCCCAGGAGCAGACCGCCTTCATGGATCCGGCGGCCCTGAGCACCATGCGCGCCCGCCTGCACCTGGTGCAGGGCGAGGTGGCCATGCTGATGATGCGTCTGGACGACGCCCAGGCCTGCGTGGAGCGAGCCCGCGCTGAGCTGCAAGCCCACCCCAACCCCTGTGTGCAGGCCGATCTGCATGGGCTGCAAGCCAGCATCCATGCCGACCGCGGCGATGTCGACCTGCAACGCGATGCCCAGCAGAACGCCCTGGACTGGGCTGACCAGGCCCAGGACGCCGAGCGGCAGCTCTATTACCGAGCTTGCCTGGCGCGCGCCGATCTGTTCCTGGACTTCGAGCTGGCCCGGGCCACCTGGTCCGAGCAGCTGCCGGCCAGTGGCGAAGGTCTGTCGGCCCAGTGCCGCGCGGCCCTCGCGGACTACCGCGCGCTCGAGCATGGCCTGGCTTCGGACTATGTGGAGGCCGCGGCCTTTCTGGAACAGTCCTACGAGGCCAGCCTGGAGTCCGGCCAGGTGCGGCGCGCCATTGGCGCCGCTTCCAATCTGGGTTACAGCTACACCAGCATTTCCGATTTCGAGACCGCCCTGGCCTGGCTCAAGAAAGGCCTGGCCGTGGCGCGGCGCGTGCGCTGGCCCGGCGCCATCGGCCTGTGCCTGGCCCAGACCGGCGAGGCCCTGCGCCGCGTCGGCCAGACCGAATCGGCGCGCGAGCTGCTGCGCGAATGCCTGCAGACCCTGGCCCAGCATCCCCACAGCCGCACCGCCATGATGGCGCTGGATTACCTCGGCCAGGCCGAGCTGGACCATGGCCACTACGAGGAAGCGCTCAAGCATTTCGAGCTGCTGGGTCAGCGCGAGCGGCATTCGCATTCCAGCGATATGCGCACCGGTGTCGTGCTCGGCCGGGCCCGGGCTTTGATGCACCTGGGGCGGCTCGACGAGGCCAAGTCCGTGGCCCTGGAGGCCATCAAGGCCGCCACCGCCCAGCAACAGCGCAGTGATCTGGTGGAGCTGCGTGCCCTGGTGGCCGAGATCGAGCGGCGCAGCGGGGCCACACCCGACACGGTGCTGAGCTGGTTGCAGCTGGCCCTCGAGCAGGCGCAGGCGCTGGAAGCCTACCAACCCAAACCTGAGCTTTTGGACGCTGCCGCGGAGGCCCTGAGCCAGGCCGGCCGGCCCGAGGAGGCCTATGCCATGGAGCGCCGTGCCGTGGCCGCCCGCCAGGCGGCCTGGGCCACGGCCTCACGCCATGCCCGCCAGCAGGTCGAGGTGGCGCGCAACGAGCGCCAGCATGCCCGCCAGCAGGCCCAGGCCAAGGAAGAGCGCCTGGCCAAGCTGCAGGCCGCCCACGAGCAGTTGCAGCAGCTGGTGGTGCTGGGCCGTGAGATCTGGCGCCAGCGCAGCCCGGGCCTGATCTTCACCGTGCTTTGCCGCGAGCTGCGCTCGGTGCTGGGCGCCGAGGTGCTGGCCGTCTACCGCCGCGATGCCAGCGGCCAGACCCTGGTGATGGGCGAATCGTCCAAGGGCGAGCATGAAGGCCTGCCGCTGAAGATCGCCGTCAGCGACCCCGACAGCCCTTGCGCCGCCTGCAGCCGCGACTGGACCGAGCGCCACGAAACTCGGGCCCCAGGACCCACCCGCATTTTCGCGCCCATGGTGGGTGACGATGCCAACCCGGCCGTGCTGGTGCTGGAGCTGCCCGAAGGCCAGGCCTGGGGCACGCGCGAGCAGGGCATCCTGCGCCATCTGAGCACCGACGCCGCCCTGGCCTTCAAGCGCGCCATGGCCTGAGTCGTAGTTCAGGCGGCCTCAGGCCGCGGCCGGCGTCTGTGCCTCCTCGATCTCGGGCCAGCCAAAGAAGCGCGCCACCCGCCGCCGCTGGGCCCAGGTGTCGGCCTCGCCCAGGGCCATCAGCTCCTGGGTGAAGGGCGATTCGAACAGCAGGTAGCTGGCCAGCGCCGCACCCTGAGGCTTGGCCTGACCCGGCAGGGCCTGCTGGCCCACGCCGGTGCCGCGCAAAAGGGTTCGCACCGCGCGCGGCAGGCTGTCGAGATGGCGGGCGGCGATGTCGTCCAGGCGCTGCGAGGGCGCGATCACCAGGGCGTCGAGCGGCCGCAGCGGTGTCTCGGCCAGGGCTTCGGGCGGCAGCAGGGCCAGGGTGCGGTTGATGCGCTCCATGCGCTCGATGTCCACCGCCAGCGCATCGAGAAAAATGCCCGAGAGCGCATGGCCGGCCACCTGGGCCAGGCTGGGGTAGGCCGAGCTGCTCTCGCGCTGCAGGGCCGGCTCGTGCATGCGGCCGGCGCCGATGATGAGCAGGCGCCGCGCGCCCAGATGGATGGCCGGCGAGAGCGGTGCCGTCTGGCGCATCGAGCCGTCGCCGTACCAGGCACCCAAGCCGTCGTGGTGCAGGCGCGTGGCCGGAAAGATGAAGGGAATCGCCGAGGAGGCCAGCAGATGCTCCTGCGTCAGCATGGTCGGCACGGCCAGGCGGCTGGAGCGTTGCCAGGGCACGATCGGCCGCGCGGCCTGGTAGAAGCTGACATGCTCGCCGCTGCTGTAGCTGGAGGCGGTCACGGCCAGGGCCTGCAGATGGCCGCGCGCCAGCATGCTGGGCAGGCGGCTCATGGGCACCAGGCGGCTGAGCAGGCCGCCCAGCGGCGTGTTGTCCAGCAGCGAGCGCGGGCGAAAGCGCGCCAACGCCCAGCCCAGCGACATCATGCTCAGCCAGCGCGCGCCGCTGCGCATCACACCCAGGGCATCGCTGCGGTAGACCTGCTCGGCGCTGAACTGCGACCAGACCTCGGCCAGCTGGTCGACCCCGGCGTCGTAATGGTCGGCATGGCAGGCCAGGGCCGCGCCGTTGATGGCGCCGGCCGAGGTGCCGACGATCACACCGAAGGGGCTGCTCCGCTCGCTGCGCCCGCCCTGGTGCTGGCGGCGCAAGGCGGTGATGGCCTTGAGCACGCCCACCTGGTAGGCCGCCCGCGCGCCGCCGCCGCTGAGGACCAGGGCGGTGGTGGCGGGCTTGTGCATGGCGGGCTCAGAACAGCTCGATGCGCGGGCCGCCCGCGCCGGCCATCTCCAGCTGCAAGCCCGGGGCCGGGGCTTCGCTGTCGCGGGCCGCACTGCCGCGGCCACTGCTGCCTGCCGTCACGCTGCCGCCCAGGGCCAGGGCATGGGCCACGCGCTGCGAGTGCATCACGTAGTTGGAGGTCCAGAGCTGCAGCAGTTCTTCCAGCAGCACCGGCGGCGGCGGCGCCTGCCCGTCGATCAGCTGGTAGAGCTGGGAGAAATGGTTGGACAGGCTGCCCAGCGCCTCGTTGATCTGCTCCAGCAGCTGGCGGTTGATGTCCTGGAACTGCATGTCGCCGAGCGTGTCGATGATGTCGGCGCTGACGCGGTCCACACCGGCATTGACCTCGTGCGAGAGCTCGCTCAGGTAGGGCACGACCTCGCCCAGGGTGGCGCTCATGGTCTGGATGTGCTGGGCGATTTCGCTGAGCTGGGCGGCGGCGCTTTCACCGGCGTGGATTTGCAGGGACTGGGCCTCCTGGTCGATGCCGGCCGCCACCTGGGCGATGCCCTCGGCCACCTGGCGGGCGGCATCGGCGGTCTGCGCCGACAGGCGCCGCACCTCGGTGGCCACCACCTTGAAGCCGGCGCCTTCCGGGCCGGCGCGGGCCGACTCGATGGCGGCATTGATGGCCAGCAGATTGGTCTGGCGCGAGATCTCGGAGATCAAGGTCGCCAGCGGCGTCAGCTGGCGCACCTGCTGGGCGCTGCTGCGCACGCGTTCCAGCAGATGCTGGCGGGCCTCTTCAAAGCGCTGCTGGTGTTCGGCCAGCTGGCTCACTGCCGAGGCATGGCGCGAGCTTTGCGCCAGCGAATCGGCCGAGAGCTGCTCGGAATGCTGGACCGCATCGACCAGGCGGCTGTGCAGGGCTTGCGAGTTCTCATGCACGCGGCCCATGCGCTGGCCCATGGACATGACGGCCGTCTCCGAGGTCTGGATGGTGGCGCTGACCTGCTGCTTGAGCACGGCAAAGGCCTGCTGCAAGGTGCTGATGTCCTGGGCCACCACATCGGTGGGCAGGCGGCGCTGCGGGCCGATCTTCTGCAACCAGGGTCGAGACGCCCAACCCAGGCTCAGGCCGCCGAGGAACCAGAACAGCTGGCCATAGCTGAGCCAGCCGGGGGCTGCGGCCGGCAGCAGCACCAGCAAGAGCAGCAGGGCCAGGGCTGCCACGCGCATCCTTTGCCGGCGTGGGTCCGGGGTGATGAGGCCGGCGTCGGCCGGGTCCGCGGGACCGTCGTCACCGTCTTTCGGTGGCGCAGAAAGCGGGGAGAACTTCATGATGCGGCCCCTCTCTCATGCGCCGGGCAAAACCTGGCGGATCACGGCCAGCAGCTCGGCCCCGCCGACCGGCTTGACCAGCCAGCCGGTGGCGCCACTCTTCTTGGCGTCTTCGCGCTTGCCCTGCTGGCTCTCGGTGGTCAGGGCCAGGATGGGGGTGAAGCGCAGCAGCTTGCGCGCCTCGCGGATCAGGGCGATGCCGTCCATGCGGGGCATGTTGATGTCGGTGATGATGAGGTCGGGCTTCAGGCCTTGCTGCAGCCGGCCCAGGGCCAGCTCGCCATCGCTGGCCGTGTCCACCTTGAAGCCGCTGATTTCCAGCGTGCCTTTGAGACTCATCAGCATGGTGGCGGAGTCGTCGACGAGAAAAATATGCTTCATGGCGGGCTCCCTTGGTGAGCGGTGCGGGGCAGTTCAAGTCTGGGCCTGGGCGCGCAGGGTCAGCGCGGCAGGCTCAGCAGCAGATGGGCCAGGCGTTCGTCGCCGGGCGGGTTTTTCAGGCGCGGGCGCAGGGCCAGCAGCACCTGCAGCACGGCGGCATGCAGGCCTTCGCAGCGCTTCAGGTCCACCATGGGGCGGGCCTGCTCGCCCAGCCAGCTGGCCAGGGCCTCGGCGTCCTCGACGCTGATCTGGCCGTCCAGGGCTGCGTGTTGTTTCAGGTATCGGATGGCCATCACAGCAGCTCCTTGGGGTTGAGGATCATCAGCACGCTGCCGTCGCCCATCAGGGCGGTGCCGGCGAAGGCGGTCAGGCCGGACAGCACGCCGTCCAGGGGCTTGAGGATGATGTCGCTGGTGCCGTGGAACTCGTCCACCACCAGGCCGATGGGCTCCTGGCCCAGTCGCACCAGCAGCACGGCATGCTCGCCCTCGCTGTTCAGGCGCGGCGCGCTGCCGATCTCGAGCAGGCTGTTGAGGCTGCGCAGGGGCACGACGCGGCCGCGCAGCACGGCGGTCTGGGCGTTCTTGAAATGGTGGATGTCCTCGGCCGGCACGCGCACGGTCTCGATGATCAGATCCATGGGCACGCCGAAGCGGATGCCGGCGGTCTCGATCATCATCACATTGGTCACCGCCATCGACAGGGGCAGGGACAGGCGGATGCGTGTGCCTTGGCCGCGCTCGCTGCTCAGGCTGACGACGCCGTTGACCCGCTCGACGGCGGCGCGCACCACATCCATGCCGACGCCGCGGCCAGACAGGTCGGAGATCGCGTCCGCGGTCGAGAAGCCCGGCAGAAAAATCAGCTGCACCGCTTCATGCTCGCTGAGCAGCTCGGCACGTTCGGCTGGGATCAGGCCGCGCTCGACCGCCTTGGCCCGCACCCGCTCGGTGTCGACGCCGGCGCCGTCGTCGCTGATGTCCAGCAGCACGCGGTCGCCCTCCTGGCGGGCGCTGACGCGCAGCGTGCCCATGGCCGGCTTGCCGGCGGCCAGGCGCTGGGCCGGGCTTTCGATGCCGTGATCGAGGCTGTTGCGCAGGATGTGGATCAGCGGGTCGGCGAGCGACTCGATGACGTTCTTGTCGGCCTCGGTGTCCTCGCCTTCGATCACCAGGCGCACCTCCTTGCCCATGCGCTTGCTGGTGTCGCGCACCAGGCGGCCGAAGCGTTGGAAGATGGTGCCCACCGGCAGCATGCGCACCTGCATGATGGCGTGCTGCATGTCCTCGGCGATGCGATTGATGACGGCGTACTGGGTCTTGATCTCGCGCGCCAGGTCGCGCTGGCCGTACAGGCTCTCGGCGCGCTGGGCCAGGTAGGGCAGGGCGTTCTTGGCCACCACCATTTCGCCGATCAAGCCCATCAGGCGATCGATCTTGTCCTGGTTGACCTTGAGCACGCGCGGGCCGCGCTCGCCGTGGCCGCCGCCGCTGGCCAGGGCGGCGTCGCTGCCCAGGTCCTCGCTGGCCGCGCTGCTGCTGCTGCTGTTGCTGTTGCTGTTGCTGTTGCCGCCGCCCGGCGTGGCTTTGCTGCCGCTGCCCGGGCGCTGCAGACCCGACCAGGCCAGCAGGGCCGCGGCGCTGTCGGGCACCTGCTGCAGGCTGCCCAGTGCGGCATCGAGATCGCCGACCAGGGCGCCTTCGGGGGCCGTGCCTTCGCAGGCCAGCACCTGCAGCAGATGGGCAAAGACCTCGCGGGTGGCGCGCAGGCTGGCGGCATTGGGCGCGCCCTGCTCCAGCAGGCGGCGCTGCTCGTCCCAGATCTGCAGGGCGCGGCGCGCCAGCAGGGCCTGGGTGGCTTCGAGCGTGCTGGGGTGGGCGCCGGCAGTGGCTGCCGGTGCCGCTGCTGCGGTCGCTGCCGGCGCGCTGGCGGCGGGCACCAGGTAACTCTCGATCTGCTCGGGCACGTAGCGGTAATGCTCGTTCACATAGGCCAGGGGCGCGTCGCAGCTGAGCAGGAAGTCCAGCCGGCATTGGTAGCAGTCGAAATCGGCGCTCTCGGGCCAGGCGAGGCCGGGGGCC
Organism: Roseateles sp. GW835-FHT13E02; assembly: GCF_058794035.1. Taxonomy (NCBI): domain Bacteria; kingdom Pseudomonadati; phylum Pseudomonadota; class Betaproteobacteria; order Burkholderiales; family Sphaerotilaceae; genus Roseateles; species Roseateles sp. GW835-FHT13E02. Next base: position 168,125 of record NZ_JBXAGJ010000012.1, on the reverse strand, counting down.
AGGTCCAGATGCTGCAGGCCCGGTGTGGCCAGGACCAGGCGCAGCGGGTCCTCGCCCTTGAAAAAGCACTCCGGCTCGGGCCGGTAGCGCAGCAGCACGCGGCCGGGCTGGCGCTGCGCTTCGGGCAGGGAATGGATCCATTCCGGGGCCGTGGCCGGGCCGGCCGCGGGCGCGACCGCCGCCTCGGGGGGGCTGGCCTTGCCATCGTTGAGCCGGGCTCGGATCTGCTGCGCCAGGGCCTGGCTCTGGGCCAGGCGGCTGTCGTCCAGGCGGCCGTCGCTGGCGATGCGCTCGACCAGCTCGATGGCCAGGTCCATGGCGTCCAGCAAGGCATCGGCGATCTGGCTGCTGTAGGCCAGCTGGCCGCTGCGCACCCGGTCCAGAAGGTCTTCGCCGGCATGGACCAGCAGCTCCAGCGGCTTGAAATCGAACAGGCCGCAATTGCCCTTGAGGGTGTGGACCAGGCGGAACAGATCGTTCAGCAGGGCCGCGTCGCCGGGGGCGCGCTCCACCTGCAGCAGGCGTTCGCCGATCTGCTCCAGGCATTCGCGCGCTTCCTGCACGAACTGGTCGAGAAGTTCGGTGGTGCTCATGCCAGGACTCCTTTGGGCAGGCTCAGCGAGGGGGGCAGGGCTGCGGCGGCGCCGGCGGCCTGCAGGGCGGCGCTGACGTCGCCGAGCAGCAGGGCAGCCGTCAGCACCAGCTCGGCCGGCTTGGCCGGTTTGATCAGGTAGCAGTTGGCACCGGCCTGGCGGGCGGCGCTGGCGTCCTGGCTCTGCGCCTCGGTGGACACCATCAGCACCGGCGCCTGCACGCTGCTCGGCAGGCGGCGCAGCTCGCGCACGAACCCGTAGCCGTCGAGCTTGGGCATGTTGACGTCGACCACGAAGAGGTCGAAGCGTTGACCATCGGGCAGGCTGGCCACCTTCTCCAGCGCATCCATGCCGTTGACGGCCTCGGCGCATTGCCAGCCGGCATCGCCCAGCAGTTTGCGGTGGTACATGCGCACGGTGGCGGCGTCGTCGACCACGAGGATATGGGCTGCACTCATGGGGACTCTCCCTGCAGAGGTTTCTGGTAGACCATGGCGTCGGCGAAGCGCCGCACGCGGTAGAGCGAAGTGATGCGACTCATCGATTCCGAGTGGCCCAGGCAGATGAAGCCGCCCGGGTTGAGCGCATCGAACATGGCTTCGGCGGCCACCTTGCGGGACAGGTCGTCGAAATAGATCAGCAGATTGCGGCAGAAGATCAGGTCGATATTGCGGAAGCGGCGTGTGTCGGCCGGGTCGCTCAAGTTGACCTGGCTGAAGTCCACCGCTGCCACCAGATCGCGCGAGATGGTCCATTCCTGCTCGCGGGTCTGGGTGAAGTAGCGGTCGAGGTAGTCGCGCGGCAGGTTGGCGATCGAGCGGGCCGAGTAGACGCCGCGCTGCGCCGCGCCGAGCACCTTGGTGTCGATGTCCGAGGACAGGATCTCGACCTCGTAGTCGTTGATGTGGGCCCAGCGCTCGAGCAGGTAGATGGCGATCGAGTAGGGCTCCTCGCCGGTGGACGAGGGCACCGACCAGATGCGGATGCGCTCGCCCGGGGCTTTGCGCTTGATCACCTCGTTCAGCATGTCCTTGACCATGCAGTCGAACTGGTAGGCCTCGCGGAAGAAGTAGGTCTCGTTGACCGTCATCGCGTTGACCAGGTGCTGCAACTCCTCCTGGCGGTTTCGCTCGAAGCGCAAGGCCAGGAAGTAGCTGCGGAAATCCTCGGCCCCGGTCGCCTCCATGCGCTCGATCAGGCGCTTGTCGACGAAGTAGCGTTTGCTTTCTTCGAAGTGGATGCCGGTCTTGCGATAGAAGAACTCGCGGAACTTGAGGAAGTCCGCCTCGCTGATCTGGGCCCGGTTGCGGGCTTTGAGTTCGGTGTTCATGCGGCGCCTATGTGTTGCAAGGCCATGTCCACGGCGAAGCTCAGGTAAGCGTCGTCGGCGAAACGTTCACGTACCTTCTGCAAGGCCGCCACATGCTGGCGATCACCGAGCTCGACCAGCAGGTCCACGGCGCTGGCCACCACATTGAGCTCCTGCTCCTGTTCCAGCACCTGCAGCAGCCATAGCGGCACCTGCTTGTGGCGCAGCTCGCCCAGCAGATTGATGCTGAGGATGCGCACATCGGCATCGGGGTCGCGCAGCAGCTGTTCCATGCAGGGCGCCACCAGATGCGGCATGGCGGCCAGGGTGCCGATGGCGCCGTTGCGCAGCTGGGCATCGTCGCTGCGCAGCAGGGGCAGCAAGGCCTGGGCCGCGCTGGTGTTGGCCAGGGAGTTGAGGCTGGTGAACAAGGCCTCGCGCACGGCGCTGTCGCGCTCGATCAGCAGCTGGGCGCCCAGGGCCGGCGCGGCATCGGGATGGGCGGCCAGGTCGCGCGCGGCCCAGCGGCGTTGCTCGGCCTGGGGGGCGCTCAGCTGGACCAGCAGGTCGGGCAGGAGCCGGCTCTGCTGGCGGGGCTGGACTGCGTGCAGCGTGGCGCCGTCGGTGACTTTTCGGAGTGCCATGGTGGGGGTCCTGTTGCGATGCGCTTGCGCCGTTTAGGACGCGGAGATCCAGTGCTGGATCTGTTGGGCAATTCCGCTGCTGGGGCGCACCACGCTGGCGCCCCCGAGGCGGATCAATTCGGCCGGCATGCCAAACACGACGGCGCTTTCGCTCGATTCGGCCACCGTGCGGCCGCCGCTCTGGCGCAACCGGCTCATGCTGGCGGCGCCGTCGTCGCCCATGCCGGTCAGCAGCACACCGATCAGGCGCTGGGCTGGCAGGCGGCGCATGGCGCTGTCCACCAGCACATCGACGCTGGGATGCCAGGGGTGGGCCGGCGATTCGGGCCGCGGCTGGGCCACCAGGCGGCCCAACTGCTCGGTGACGATCATGTCGCAGCCGCCCTTGGCGATCAGCACCGTGCCCGGGGTCAGCGGGGTGGGGGCGCTGCATTCGCGCACCTGCAGGCGGCACAAGCCGTTCATGCGCTGAGCAAAGGATTCGGTGAAGTGCGGCGGCATGTGCTGGGCCACCAGCACGGCCCAGGGAAAGTTCTCGGGCAGCTGGGGCAGGATGTCTTCCAGCGTGCGTGGGCCGCCGGTGGACACGCCGATCAGTACCAGGCCGGGCAGCTCCTCACTCGCCACGCCGCTGGCCTGGGCCTGGGCCTGGGCTTGCACGGCCGGGAAGAAGCGCGCCGGTGCGGCGCTGGCTGTGCGCGCGCTGCGGGCCGGCAAGGCCGGCCGCAGGCTGCTGCCGGCACTCAAGCCCGGTCGCGGGCTGCGATCGCGGTTCAGGCCGCTGGGTCGGCGCGGCTGGGCTTGGGCGGCGGCCCGCACCTTGCCGACCAGCTCCTCGCGCACCTGGTCCATGGACAGGGAGATGGTGCCGCCGGGCTTGTGGACGAAGTCCACGGCGCCCAGGGCCAGGGCTTCCAGCGTGGCCTGCGTGCCCTGCTCGGTCAGTGAGGACACCATCACCACCGGTGTGGGGCGGGCCTGCATCAGCAGGGACAGGGCGGTCAGGCCGTCCATCTCCGGCATGTTGATGTCCAGGGTCACGACATCGGGATGCCATTCGGTCAGGCGGTTGACGCCCTCGACACCGGTGCGCGCGGCTGCAACTTCGAAGCCGGCTTCGCTCAGCATCTCGGTCATCAGCCGGCGCATCAGCGCCGAGTCATCGACGATCAGTACCCGTTTCATGGTGAGGCTCGATGGGAACGTGGGGCAGATGGGTGTGGATGGCTGCGGCTCGGGCGGCGCTCGCTCAGGCGGCCCGGGCCAGTTCCGGCAGGGCGGCCGGGGCCGAGTCGAAGGCCTCCTGCATGGCCAGGCTTTCGCCGGCATCGAGCAGCTGGCGCTGGTCGATCAGCATCACCAGGCGCTTGTTGTCGTTCAGCTTGGCCACCTGGGTGATCAGGCGCCCCTGCTCGGCGCTCAGGGCCGGAGCCGGGGCCACGCTCTGGCGGTTGATGCGCAGCACCTCGGCCACCGAGTCAACGATGAAGCCGGTGCGCATGCCGTCGACCATGAAGACCATGATGCGCTGGCGGTCGTTGCGCTCCAGCGTGGCCATGCCCAGGCGGCTGCGCTGGTCGATCACCGGCAGTACCGTGCCGCGCAGATTGATCACGCCCTCGACATAGGACGGGGTCTTGGGCACCCGGGTCAGCAACTCGGGCACGCGCACGATCTCCTGCACGCTCATGATGGGCACGCCGAATTCCTCGGCGCCGAGGCGGAAAATCACGACTTGCAGCTCCTCTTGCTGCTCCAGCTGGACGGCTTGGCTCAGGCTGCGATGCATTTCATTCTCCGCAGAGGTTTCGGCTGTGGCGGCATGGGGGTCGGAGCCCAGTTGCAGGGCCGCGGCTTCCTGCACGGCGTCGAGACCGAGCAGGGCCTGGGTGGAAATCACCGAGACCAGCCGCCGGCCGTCGTCCAGGCGGCAGATGGAGGCGAACTCCTGCATCTGCACATCGCGGGCCAGGATGCCGGGCATGGGTTCGTTCTGACGGCGCGGCACATGGATCACTTCCTTGACGGTGTCGGTGATCAGGCCGACCAGGGCCGGCTCCGTGCCAGTGCCGGCCGGCGGCAGGGCCACCACGACGATGCGGTGGTGTTCATCGGCGGCGATGCTGCCCAGGCCGAACAGGCTGCGCAGGTCGAGCAGGGGCAGCAGGCGGCGGCGCAGCGAGATCAGGCCGCTGACATGCACGGGGGCATTGGGCAGGCTGGTGATGTGCTCGGGCAGCTGCACGATCTCCTGTACATCGTTGATCGAGATGCCGTACTCCTGGCCGGCCACGGTGAAGCTGACCAGGCGCAGGTCCTCGCCGCCCTGCTTGTCGGCCGGGCTGCATTCGCTGTCGGCGTTGTGGCCGACCTCGGTGGCGACCTGGGGCGCGGGCGTGTCGCCGCTGCGGCCGTCGCGCGTTTCGCGGCGCAGCTGACCGGCGGACTGCAGGCCCCCGAACTGGGCCTGCACCAGGCGTTCGAAATCCAGGATCAACAGCAGCTGGGTGCCGCCCTCGGGGCGCTCCTGCTGGATCAATCCGCTCAGGTACTCGGTTCGGACCACGCTCTGGATCGCGTGGGCCGGCTGGATCTGCGAGGGCTCCACATTGACGACGCTGGCCACGTGGTCGACGATGAAGCCCAGGGCCTGGCCCAGGTTGATGACCAGGGCGCGGGTGGCGTCGTCGGCCTCGCGGCGCTCGGCGCCGAACAGGGTGCGCAGGCTGATGATGGGCAGGACCCGGCCGCGCAGATTGGCCAGGCCCTCCAGGGCATGGGGCGCCAGCGGCAGCTGGGCCACCTCGGGCAGGCGGATGATTTCCTGCACCGGGTCCATTGGCACGGCAAACATCTCGCCGGCCACGCTGAAGGTGACGAACTGGCGGTCGGCGCTGCCATCGCTGGCCGGGCTGCCCGCGTCGGCGCGCGTGGGCTCGCCGTCCGGGTGGGGGTGTTTGAGATTCACGGCGACTCCTTGATGCCTGGGCGCGTGGGCTGCGGGCTCAGTTGCTTTGCAGCTCGTCGGCCAGGGAGGAGATTTCCTCGATGGCCGCGCTCAGTTCGTCGGCACCCTGGGCTTGCTGGCGGGCGGCGCTGGCGGCCTGCTCGGCCGCCTTCTCGGACTGCTGGGCCGCGGCCGAGACCTGGTCCACGGCGATCTTGACCTGCTGCATGGCGGTGCTGATCTCGCGGGCGCTGGCCACCGCTTCCTGGTTGCCTTGCTCGACCTGGGCCACGTCTTTTTCCATGGCTTCGAGGTTGGCGGTGATGGCGCGGGTCTTCTCGACCTCGGCCAGGCCGGCGCTCATCAGATCGCTGAGGTCGCGGCCGACGGCGCTGATCTGGTCCTGGATGCTCTTGACCAGGTCCTTGATGCGGTCGGCGTTCTCGGCCGAGTCATGGGCCAGATTGCGGATGTCGGTGGCTACCACCACAAAGCCCTTGCCGTACTCGCCGGCGCGCGCGGCTTCGATGCTGCCGTTGACGGCCAGCATATTGGTCTGGATGGAGACCTGGGTGATCGCATCGACGATCTTGTCGATCTTGCGGCTGACCAGCTCCAGCTCCTTGATCTGCTTCATGCTGGCGCGCGTGGCCTCGACGCTGCCGCTGATGGTCTGCACCAGGCGGTCGATGTTCTGCTTGTTCTCACCCATCAGGCTGCGGATGGCGGCGGCACGCTGGCTGGCTTCGGTGGCGCGCTCGTCGGCGATCTGGGCGCCACGGCTGATCTGGCTGACGGCGGCGGCCGATTCGGTGGTGGCGCTGGCCTGGCTTTGTGCGCCTTTGCGGATCTGCTCCAGGGCCACCATGATCTGGTTGGCGGCGCGGGTGATTTCGGCCACGGCGCTGGACAGCTCCTCGGCGGCCGAGGCCACCTCTTCGGCGCTCTTGGCGATGTCGGTCGAGCTCTTCAGCTCTTCGGCGATCTCCGACAGGTTCTGCGCCGTCTGCTCGCATTCTTCGAGTGCGGCGCTTTGCTCCTGCACGGTCTTGGCGGCCTCTTCGCAGGCCGAGGACTGCTCGGTCGCAGCGGCGGCGATCTGCTCGGCGCCCTTGAGCGCCTGGTTGGCCGCGGTGCTGCTCTGGCTGGCGGCGCTGGCAATCTCGACGGCGCCGGAGACGATGTCGGCCGCGTCCTGGGCGATGCGGGCCAGCTGCTGCAGGATTTGCTCGCTCTTCTCGACCTCGGATTGCACCGCGTCGGCCGACTGGTTGATGCCCTCGGCGATCACGCCGACCTCACCCTGGATCTGGCCGACCAGGTCCTGGATCTGCTTGGCGCTTTTCTCGCTGGTCTCGGCCAGGGTGCGCACCTCGTCGGCAACGACGGCAAAGCCCTTGCCGTGCTGGCCGGCTCGGGCGGCTTCGATGGCGGCGTTCAGGGCCAGCAAGTTGGTCTGGTCGGCGATGCGGGCCACGGCCTTGACGATGTCGCCGATGTTGGCGGCCTGGCGTTCCAGCTCGGCCATCATCTGCACCGAGCTGGCCTGGCGCTGGGCGGCCACGCCAACGGCGCTGATGGTGGCCTTGACTTCCTGATTGACTCGACCGGACATGTCGCGCATGCCCTCGGCCTTCTGGCGGGCCTGGGTGCAGGCCGTCATCTGGCGGCTCAGCGAACCCACCACCTGGGTGATGGCGGCCAGCGATTCCTGGGCGGCGCCCGAGGCTTCCTCGGCGCCGCTGGCGATCTGGTCGGCGGCGCGCTTGAGTTCTTCCGAGGCCGAGGCGGCTTCGTTGATACCGGCCGAGAGCTGGGTCGAGGCGCTGGCCACACGTTCGGCCGCCTGCTGCTGCTTGGCCAGGGTGCGGGCGCGCTTGCGGTTGGCTTCGGCATCGCGCGTCATGGTCTTGGTGATGCCTTTGACCAAGCCGGGGGTGAGGGCAGGGGCGCTGACGGTTTCGCGTGGTTTGGTGACCAGGGCCATGACGTAACTCCTTGAAATGGGCTTGATGGGATGCTCGGCACCACGGTGTGGTTTGGGGGTGCCTGGGCCTCGTCCTGGACATCTCGGCCAGCGCCTGCGAAGGCGGACAACGGGAGCGTTGGTGTCGATGTGCTGGCTGATATTTCACTACAAATGATAAAAATACTAGGTGATGGATTGCACGAATTTAGCGATTTGTCGCCTCGTGGATTTGCCGCTCCTTCGTTGCGGGCCAATGCCTGTGGGCTTTTTCTCGTCGAAGCGGGCGGCGTGCGCCGTCTCCGCCGTCTCCGCTTGATAAATGATTGTTTTGATAGGTTTTATTGGCTCTCTGGCTGCGCAGGCCGCAGCGGCCAGGCCTGGGCCAAGCCCCAGAGCAGCTCGGGGCCCAGGAACAGCAGCAGCAGCGGCGCCTGGGTCTGCCACCAGGCATGGGCCATCCAGAGCGAGAACAGTGCGCGGGCAGCGGCATCGAAGCGGCCCAGATGGATCTGCGGTCGCCACAGGCGCAGCAGCGACCAGACCGCGACCAGGCTGCCCATCAGATGGCAGAACAAGGCCTGCAAGGGGCCGAAGGCCGGGAAGGCCTGGCCACCCAGGGCCTGGTTCAGCGCGGAGAGCTGGGGCAGCAGCCAGGCCAGGGTCCAGGGCGTGGCAAAACCGGTGGTGAGCAGCAGGTCGTAGAGCGCGCTGGCGCGCACCAGGCGGAGGTAGGGCTGCGCCTGGAAGCGCGGCCAGCGGGTGTTCAGGTCAAAGGTCGGAACCATGGAATCTCCAGGAGCTTGAAAGTGAGAAGGGCAGGCTTGAAGCCGGGCGCGACAGGCCCATCTCCACAGCCAGGGCCGCAGCCTCGGGCCTGGAGTACGCTCCAGGGTCAAGCCCTGGCCTCCGCCTTTTTTCTCCGACCTTGTGAACCCACCCTCCATCCGCCATGCAGATCGGTGAACTCTCCGCCCGCACCGGCTTGAGCCGGGACACCTTGCGCTTCTACGAAAAGCGCGGCTTGCTTCGCGCCCGCCGCAGCGACAACGGCTATCGCGACTACCCGCCCGAGGCCGTGCGCTGGCTGGGCTATGTGCGCATGGCCCAGGGCCTGGGCTTCAGCCTGGCCGAGATCGAGGCCGACCTGCCCCGGGTGACGGATGCGCAGCCGGCCGCCACGGCGGATGAGCTGCAGGCTGTGCTGGCGCGCAAGCTGCAAGAGATCGATGCCCGCATTGCCGGCTTGCAAGGTCTGCGCGCCGAGTTGCTGGCCCAGCTGCAGGCGCCGCAGCCGGCCTGTCCTTTGCGAGGCGTGGGCGGCGTGCGCGGCGAGGTGCTGGCATGAGCGGCGGCGGTCCCTTGATGATCCCGCCCGCGGGCGATGGCCTGCCCGATCGCATCGCCCAGGCGGTGCTCAGCCTGGTGGCGCAGCGGCCGGAGTCGCAAGCCCTGCCCAGCATGCGCCCGGCCGATGCCGCGCGCCAGGCCACCGGCGAGGCCGCGGCCAAGGCGGCGCTGGCGGCTGGCTCTCTGGCCCTGCCGCCCGGTCCGCTGGGTTGGCTCACGGTGTTGCCTGAGATGCTGGCAGTCTGGCGCATCCAGTCCCAGCTGGTGGCCGATATTGCTGCGCTCTACGGCCGCACGGCCGAGCTGGGCCAGGCGCAGATGCTGTACTGCCTGTTCCGCCACACGGCCGCCCAGGCGGTGCGTGACTTGGCCGTGCGGGTGGGCGGGCGCTGGCTGGTGCGGCCGGCCACCACCGCGCTGCTGCAGCGCGTGGCCGGCCAGTTGGGCGCCAAGCTGGGCGAGAAGCTGCTGCAGAAGACCGTCTCGCGCTGGGTGCCCGTGCTGGGCGCGGCGGCGGTCAGCGCCTACGCCTTCTACGACACCCAGCAGGTCGGTCGCGTCGCCATCGAGCTGTTCGAGCGCGAGCAGGTGCTCGACAACCCTGTCTGAATTCCGGCCGCCGCGGCCTACACTGCGGCATGACCGCGGTCCTGCACAGCCCCAGCCCCCTGGCCCTGCGAGCCCCCGCCATCCTGGATGTGGAGGCCTCGGGCTTTGGCCGCGGCAGCTACCCCATCGAGGTGGGCTTTGTCGAGCCCAGCGGCACGGTCTTTTGCTCGCTGATCCAGCCCGAGCCCGACTGGCAGCACTGGGACCCGAGTGCCGAACTGGTGCACGGCATCAGCCGCGAGATCCTGCGCCGCCACGGCAAGCCGCCCGCTTGGGTGGCGGCCCAGATCAACGAGCGCCTGGCGGGCCAGACGGTCTACTGCGACGCCTGGGCCCATGACTACTCCTGGTTGGCGCGGCTGTTCGACAGCGCGGACATGACGCCGGCCTTCCATTTGCAGGATTTGCGCTGCCTGCTCAGCGAGGCCGAGGCGGCCTGCTGGCATCAGCTGCGCGAACAGGTGCGCGAAGAGCTCCAGCTCGACCGCCACCGCGCCAGCGCCGATGCCCGCGTGCTGCAGACCGCCTTGCTGCGCCTGCGGGCGCCGGCGCGTGGCTGAGGCTGGCGCGCCGCCTCAGCCCAGCTGGTCGAGATTGCCGCGCGCGCAGTTGCGGCCGGCGCGTTTGGCTTCGTAGAGCTTGGCATCGGCCTCGGCCACCATGGGCTCGAGCAGCAGGCGGTGGTTGGGGCTGATGCAAAAGCCCACGCTGATGCCGATGTGCAGTTCCAGCTGCTCGATGCGGAAGGGCGCGCCGATGGCCTGGATGATTTTCTCGGCCACGATGCGCGCGGCGCCTGGATCTTGCAGGCCTGGCAGCAGCACGGCGAACTCGTCCCCGCCCAGGCGTGCCACCAGGTCTTGCGGCCGCAGCACATGGCGCAGGCGCCCGGCCACGGCCTTGAGCAGGGCATCGCCGACCGGGTGGCCATGCTGGTCATTGACCGGCTTGAAACGGTCCAGATCCAGGTAGAGCAGGGCGGCATAGCCGCTGCTGCGCCGGGTGCTGACGGCATCGAACAGGTCTTGCGCCTTCTTGTTGAAACCGCGCCGGTTGAGCAGCTGGGTCAGGGGGCAGGTTTGCGAGGCGTCACGCAGGCGCTGCTCTTCACGCCGCGCCTCGGTCACATCGTGGGCGATGCAGATCACGCCTTCGATGGCCTCGCTCTCGCTGCGCAGCGGTGCGTAGCGCAGCTGCAGCACCAGGGCCATGTCCTCGCTCGTGGCCTGCGAGCGGGCATCGGCGGCCTGGGCCGTGCTGCGGTCATAAACCCGCTCGAGCTGGGTGGCCAGGCCTTGCAGCGCCCGCTCGATGGCCGGGCGGCGCGCCTGGTACTCCTCGTCGCCCAGCAGCTCGGCCACATGGCGGCCCAGCCAGGCCTCGCGGCGGACGTTGTAGCGCCGCTCGAAGGCCTGGTTGAAGAACAGGAAACGGGCTTCCAGATCGAGCACCGAGATCATGGCCTGCGAGGTCTGGGCAATGGCCCGCATCATGGCCTCGGTACGCTGGCGCTCACGCTGGGCGCGCACATCGGCCGAGATGTCGCGCAGGATGACCGAGAGCGTCTCCACCGCGCCGCTGGCCTTGCGGTGCAGCAAGACGGTGGCCATGCAGGGCACGGGCTGGCGTTGGCCGTCGAGCACCGTGCCCTGGCCCTGCCACTGGCCCTGGGCCAGCACGGCGGGCAGGATCTCCTCACGGAAGCGTTCAGCGCCGCCGGGGGCGAAGAAGTCGGTGTAGGTCGTGTCGCTGAGATCGCTGTCCATGGGCACGCCCAGGCGCTGGCGGGCGGCCGGGTTCATGTAGATCAGGCGGTGGTTCTGATCCAGCTGGCAGACGTAATCGGGCGTCAGGGCAAAGATGGCGTTCAGGGTGCGGGCGGCGCGCTGCTGCTCGGCCAGCTCGGTGATGTCCTCGACCGTGCCGACCTGACCCTGCAGCTTGCCATCCAGGCGCAGCGGCGCGGTGCGCACGGCCAGCAGGCGGCGCTGTCCATCGGGGCGCTGGATGCGGCTGAAGGCCTTGAGGCCCTCGCCGCGCCGGATCATCTCCAGCCAGTTGCTGCGCACGCGTTCGCGCCGCTCCGGCGCTTGCAGCTCCAGCCAGCCCCAGGCCAGCTGATCTTCGCGCAGGCCTTGCAATTGCAGATAGGTCGGGTTGGCGTAGACCATGCGGCCGCTCTGATCGCAGCGGAACAGGCCCAGGGGGGAGGCATCGCTGGCGGCGCGCTGGAACGCCTCTTCCAGGCGCACGCGCCTTTGCGTGCGCGCCAAGACCGCCGTCATCAGCAAGGCCAGGCCGCTGACCACGACGCTGAAACCGATCACCACCAGGCGTTCGATCCGGTGCCGCGCCAGCGCCGCGTTGTCGCCCTGCGAGACCAGCAGCTGCAGGCCGAAGACGTCGAGGCTGCGGTAGGCGCCGTGGCGCGGCTGGCCGTCGCTGGCCGCGCCGCTGGTGGCAAAAAAGCCCTCGCGGCCGCTGAAGCCAGCGCGGCGCTCAGGCCGATCGGCGAACACATCCCGGCCGATGAAGCCGGGCAGTTCGGGCACGCGCGACAGCGCCACGCCGTCCGCGCGCAACAGGGTCACCGCGGCGGCCGGACCACGGGCGAAGAAGCCATGCAGGCGCTGCAGGCGGGTCAAATCAATCAAGGCCACGGCCATGGGCAGGCCAGAGTCACTGGCGCTCAGACGCATCAGCATGGGAATCTGCATGGGCCCATTCGCGCGCAGGCGCAAAGGCAGACCGAGCACAGGCTTGGCCTCTGCATGGTCGGCCAGCAGGGCGAGGTAGGCCTGCTGCTGTGACAAGTCGGCCGCCGGCTGGCCGCTGATGGCCGGGATGCGGAAGGCCAGGCCCTGGGCATCCAGCAGAAGCACATCGACCATGCCACGCGAGGTCTCACGCAAGGTGTCGGCCAGCTGGGCCAGGGAGACATCGGCCAGAGGCTCGCGCTGACCGCGGGTCAGCAGCCACAAATCGATGGTGCGCAGGCTGCGCTCGGCGTCGCGGAACACGGCCTCGGTCTGCGCCGCTGCGGCCTCGGTGGCACTGGCCATCTCGCTGCGCTGGTCCTGCAGCAGCTGAGCTGGGTAGAACAGGGTGAACCAGACCACAAAGCCCCAGAGCATCACCAGCACCAGGCCGATGGCCGCGAAAGGGCCGAGCGTCAGCAGCCCGGCCAGGCGGGAGCTTGGCAGCTCAGAAGGGGGCGGCGGCGTGGACTCTTCGGGCATCCGGCATCGGGGGCCGGCCACGACGGAGGCCGGATGCAATCATTGTGCGGCAAGCGGGCCGCCGGAGATCGGCCGAAAAGCGCCGAGCCGACCTCCTTTCGTTTCAGCGTGCGGCGGTGCGCGCGCGGCGCGTACCCAGGGGCAGCAGGCCCAGTGCCAGCAGGCCCAGCGCCAGGCTGCCTGGCTCGGGCACCTGGTTGCCCTGGGTGTTGAAGTTGCCCGAGCCGTCGCCCTGGTACCACCAGGTGCCGTCCAGTTTGTAATCATGGATGTGATCGATGCGCAGCACGCCATAGCGCTGGTCGCTGCTCTTCCAGACCACGAAGCTGCCGACGCCATTGTGGACATCGCCGTCGCCCAAGGCTGGGGTCGCGTAGGCGCCGTAATTGAAGATGCTGGCGTCGGTGATCTGGTTGATGTTGGTCACGCCGGTGGCCACAGCCACCTGAAAGTCACCACCGAAGTCCACCGAGTAGAAGTAGCCGAAGTGATTGGTGGCCCAAGACCATTCGATCTTGATGAAGTTGCTGCCATCACCAATTTGTGTGTTGTAGCTCGAATCCTGCCAGCCGTTCAGGGTGCCGGTGACGACAGCCGCTTGGGCATGCAGGGCGGCGGCGGCCAAGGCGGCGCTGGCGGCCAGACGGATCAGAAATTTCCTCATGAGCAGACTCCCGGTCTTGAAGTGGTATGACCTGCGGAATTCTCTCGATCTTGTATCCAGAAGTAACGCGCCACCCCCGTGGATGATGGGTGGGTAAACCCCTGGATGTCACTGAAGAAGTGGACAAATACCAAGGCCTGGCGGGCGTCATGGCCTGCAGCGAAAGCGCCGGGCGCGCCAGGCTTTCGTTCAGCGCCGCTGACCCAGCAGCATGGGCACGGGGCTGAGTCGCTGCTCGGCCAGAAAGCGCTGGCGCACCAGCTCGATCAGGCGCTCGCCGTCCTGCCAGCCTTGCTGGCGCAGCAGCTGGGCCAGGTGCCAGGTGAAGACGCCGTGCAGGCGGGTGCTGGCCAGGCTGCCGCCCTTGGGCATCCATTCCTCGCGCACCCGCTCGTGGCTGCGGCCGGCGAAGAGCAGGGTGCGGCCGTCGCTGCGCGGGCTGCCGAAACGGCCGGGCGCGCGCGCTGCCTTCGCGTCTGCAGCGCTGCTGCGCGCATGGCCCAGGGTCAGGCCGAGCTCGGCCGGATGCAGGGCGCGCACGCGCGGGCCGGGGCTGGGCTCGCCGCTGTCGCTGCGCGCCATGCCGGCGGCGTGGCAGGTGTCGAAGACGGCCCAGACCTGGGCGCCGCGGTCGACCAGGCGGTCGATCCAGTCGCCGATCTCGTCGTCGAGCAAGGCATTGGGGATCTGGCCGCCGGCGCCTTCGCCATTCCAGGCCTGTACATCGGCGGGCAGCAGCACTTCGTCCAGGCCATCGGCCTCCGGCCAGCGGGCATCGGCGGGCTGGGCTTGCTGGCTGCCGTGGCCCGAGAAATAGAACAGCAGGCGCTCGCCCGCCCGGGCCTGCCGGGCCAGGTCTTCCATGGCTTGCAGAATGTCGGCCCGGCGGGGCGCGCCGCTGAGGACCTGGAGCTTGGCGGCTTCCATACCCTGGCTGCGCAGCAGCTCTTGCATCAGGGCCACATCATTGTCCGGGCCGCGCAGCCAGAGGCGGGTCGGCAAAGCCGGGTAGCGCGAGACGCCCACCAGCAGGGCCCGGTCCAGGGCCGGCAGGCTGGCGGGCGCGGCGGCGTGGGCTGGCAGCGCGCCGAGGCTCAAGCCCGCCAGGGCGAGCAGGCAGCGGCGGCGGGTCGGCAAGGTCGGCAGCAGGGCAGAGCAGGGCACGGCGAATTCGATCAGTGAACCCAGGTGAAAGCGGCCCAGAAATGCGGGTGGGCGCGGGCCTGGCCGCGGTACAGCTGCAACCAGCGACGCTGGGCCAGGGCCAGCAGCGCGGGGTTCAGCGTAGCACGGGCCCGGGCCCGTGACGACGGGGCTTGCCAGGGGGGCTGGGCGTAGAAAGTGCTCAGCCAATCGGCCGTGCTGTCGTCGGCCACGCGCCATTGGGTGGCCATCAGCTGCTGCACGCCGGCCCCGCGCAAGGTGGCGGCCAGGCCTAGCCATTCGCGGCCGCGGCCGCGGCGGCTGGTGGTGCTGTCGTCCAGCACCAGGGCGGTCTCGCAGGCCGAGAGCACGGCCAGCTGCACGCCGGCCCAGGGCAAGCGGCCCAGCTCCACCAGGTTCAGCCGCTGACCGTCACCCAGCAGCAGATAGGACTGTTCACGCCCGGCCGGGTCGAGCACGAAATGGCTGGCCAGGTGCACCAGGGCCGGGCCGGCTTCCAGCGCGGCCTGCAGGCTCTCGGCGGTGAAGTCCGGGTCCAGGCGCAGCTGCGCACCGGTGTGCTGTTGCAGCGCTGCCAGCTCCCGCCGCACGGCGGGCAAGGGCGCCAGGCGGCCGTCCTCGCTGGCCAGGCTGCGGCCCAGGCCCAGCGCGCCCTGGCGCGGCTGGGCGGCTGCCTCCTTGGCGTCCGGCAGGCCGCTGTCCATGCTCAGGCTGAAGCGTTCGACCAGGTAGCGCTGGCCATCGTGCAGGGCGGCAAAAGGCAGGTAACGCAGCACATCATCGGCGGCGATGTCCAGGTGCTGGGGCTTCGCTGAAACCGGCAGCAGTCGCAGGGCGGGTGCCATCACGGCCTGGTAGAGCGCCTGCGAGAGGGTCAGGTCTTGCTCGCAGCGGCGCTCCAGGCAGTGGCGCAGGGCCAGGGTCTGCCGTGCCAGGGCGGTGCGCGTCAGGGGCAGCTGCAGATGGCGGGCGGGCTGGCCGGCGGCTTGCACCCGCAAGCTCAGCCGCGCGTCGCGCAAGAAGAGGTAGCTGAGGCGGGCATGGCCGGGCGACAGGGCCGGCCCGTGGCGCGCGGCCGGATCGGCCTCAGTGGGTTCAGCCGGCTCGGCGCCCTCGTCCGCCAGCTGGCGCAGCTTCTGCACGGCCGCGTCCAGCGCGGTCTGGGCGGCTTGCGAGTGCACGCTTGTGCGGTCCAGCAGGCCCACGGTCTGCTCGATCTCGCTGTCGATGCGGTCGGAGGTCTGGCGCAGCTCGCGGCCCAGCTCGGCCAGGGCCAGCTGCCAGCGCTGTTCGGGCGCGGTCAAGCGCAGGCGGCCGTCTGCCGCGCTGGCGCTGCGGCGCCCGCCGCGCAGCAGCTCGCCGCGTTCTTCCTCCTGCAGAAAGGCCAGCGCCGCCTCGCTGTCCTTGAAGCGGCCTTGGTCGATCAGCAGCTCGACCCAGGCCCGCAGATGGTGCTCGTAGCGGGCCAGACCGGCGCGCTGCAGGTCGGCGCTGTCTTGCGGCAAATCGCTGCGCAAACGTCGCAAGGCCAGGGCACCGAGCTTGTAGAAGACCAGGGCTAGGCGGGGCTGGCTTGCGCTGAGGCGCTGGGCGTTCTCGAACAAGGCTTGGGATTCATGGGCCGGGCTGCGGCCCATGGCCCCCAGGGCCAGGGCGCGCCACTGGTGCCAGGCGCGCAGGCTAGGCTCCAGCCGTGCCCGGGCCAGGTGCAGGATGGCGCGGTTGCTTTGCAGCGGTGTGCTGTGCTTGGTCACGATGCGCTCGACCTCGCCTGCGGCCCAGCGCATGAGCTCGGTGTCACCCTCGCGTTCGGCCAGAGGCAGCAGGGCTTCGGAAAAGAACAGGGTGTAGTTGCTGCCGAATCCCTCGCCCTCGACAATGTCCCGACCCCGTGCCAGCGCCTGCGCATCACCCAGATGGTGGCGGGCCAGCTGTTCGTACAGCCGTGTCGGCAGGGCCTCGGCATGCACCAGGCCGAAGGCCAGGCCAGGGCTGTGTGAGGCCTTCTCGGCCACTTGCAGCACCCGTGGGTAGTCGCCCGCGGCATGGCTGAATCGCACCACATTGTTGTAGGCCCGGCCCAGGCGCATCCAGGCGGGCCGGCCGGCGGCCTGCTCGGCCTCCCAGTAGGCCACCACCTGTTCGTGCTCGCGGATCGCCTCCATCACCTGGCCGCGCTCGTACATCACGATGGAGCGCTCGCTCTGCAGCAGGCGTAGCAGGCGCTCGTCGCCGGCGTGTGCCGCGCGAGCGCGCTGGTAGGCGGTGTCGATCAGCTGCCAGGCCTGCTCGACGCGGCCGAGCCGCCGGTGGTAGGCCGTCAAGGGCCTGGCGAGGATCAGGGTCGGCGCCGCGTCGGGGCCGAGTTCCCGGGCCAGGGTCTCGGCCAGGGCTTCCATCTGAGGCCGCGCGCCGACGGTGCCGTAGAGGCTTTCGCTGAGGCTCACCAGCTCCTCCTGGGCCCGCTGGGCGGCGGGGCTGCGGGCACCGGGTCCGGCAGCGCGCAGGACCTGCACCCGGGACTGGATCTCGCCAGCCAGCACGCTTTGTGCCTCGCTGAGCCGCCCCTGGTTCAGCAGGCTGCCCCAGAGCATGCGCAGCATCTGCATGCGGACTTCAGCGTCGCCTGAGGCCGCAGCCCGCGTCTCGTGGGGGCGGTGGATGTCCAGCAGTTCCTGCAAGGGCAGCTCGGGCTGCTTGCGGAGGGCCTGATGGAGCCGATAGCCATGCAAAGCCCAGAGCGAGTAGCCGGCCACTTCATCGGGCATCAGCTGCCAGGCGCAGTCTTCCCAGGCTTGGTAGAGCCGGTAGCGATCCGGCAGGGCCTCGAGGCTGAGGGCCTCGCGGTTCATGGCCGCCAGGCCGGGGTGGGGCTGCTGCGCCAGCGCCTCGGGCTCGCGCGTACAGGCGCCCTCGGGATTTGCCCGCAGGGGCCCGAAACTGAGCAGACTCAGGGTTACAGTCAGCGCCCGTGCGAAGCGCAAGCCTGCGCCTCGCACGCTTTGATTGTTGCGCTGGAGGCGCGGCCTGCGGTGTTCTCCCATGTGCCCGATTTTTCTTGTCCCGTTGCCGTGCTGCTTGGCCGGCCCCTCGTCTGGCGCCGGCTCGCCCGGGCCGAATCCTAACCAGCCCCATGTTCGATCGCACCGAGGATGAACCAGAAGCATCGGCCTCGCGTGCCGGTGCCAGTGAGGCCGATCTGGCCGCGCTGTATCCGCAGTGGTATCCGCGCCTGCTGCGCTATTTCGTGGGCACCTGCGGCTGCAGCGAGGCCCTGGCCCATGAGCTGGTGCAGGACAGTTTTGCCGCGGCCCTGCGCGGCCTGGCCGGCTTTCGCGGCGAGGCCCAGCTCTCGACCTGGCTCTGGCAGATTGCCGGCAACACCTTGCGGGCCCATCTGCGCCGCCAGCAGCCCCTGCAGCTGGGGGCCGAGCCGGACGAGGACGCGGTGGCGCAAGACCTGACCCTGGGCTCAGGCCTGAGCTTTTCCGAAAGCACGCATCTCAATGATCTGAGCGACTGTGTGCAGCGGGCTTTCCGACGTTTTCAGGCCCAGGAACCCGAGCGGGCCGAGGTCCTGTACCTGGCTTACGTGGAGGGCTGGACCCGGGCCGAACTGGCCCAGCGCCTCGGTCGCAGCGAGCACGCCACCACGGTCTACCTGGCCCAGTGCCGGGCCAAACTTCTGCCCTTGATGCAAGACTGCCATGACTGCTGAGCACCCACCCAAACTTCCGCCGGACGCCAGCACGCCCGATGCGCAGGCCTTGCGTCAGGCCGGCGATTGGCTGGACGGTCTGGCCGGCCGGCCGCGGCCGGCGCCCTCGGAAGGCGCTGCCGAAAGTGAGTCGCAGGAGGCCTGGCAGCAAGGCCAGCGCTTGCGCCGCGGCCTGGATCGCTTGCCGCAGCCGCCGCTCGCGGCCATGGACTGGGCTGAGGTTCGCGCTCGCGCCGGCCTGCAGCTGCAGCCCGCGGCGGTGACGGCGCTGAAGAATCCGCCGCCCGAGTCGGCCAATCACAGCCCGCTTCGCCACAGCAAGCCCAGCGGCGGCCGCTGGGCCTGGGGCCTGGCCGCCTCGTTCATGTTGGGTGGTGTGCTGCTCTGGCCGCTGCTGTCGTCGAAGGACTCGGGGAGTGCCGAGGGCGCCTGGCGCGGGGCGCCCCCGACGCCAGAGGCCGCCGTGGCCGTCTGGAAGGTGGGGGATGTGGCCGAGATGGCCCATCTCAGCGAGGCCCTGAGCGTGCAGCTGGAGGCCCTGGGTGCGAGCGTCGAGATCGCCTCGCGCATGCCCTCCGGGGCGCGCGATCGTGACGGCCTGTGGCTGCACATCCGCTGTGCCGCGGCTTGCGATGCGGCCCGGGTGGACCAGCGTCTGGCCGAGCTTGAAACCGCGCTGCAACCGGCTGCCGATGGCGCGCGCAGCTTGAGCCTGAAGCTGCTGCCGCATTGAACCCCGCTGTGGCGTGCGTGCCGTTTTGGGCACGATCTCGCTTGCTCTGCGCGCGCCCAGGCCCGATATTGGGGCCTGGCATCAGCAGGGAGACACGAATGAAATTGCGGTTTCAGGTCTTGGCTCTGGGTTTGGCCGGCACCTTGCTGGCCACCCTCACCGGCGGCATCGGCTTGTGGTCGGCCAATCGTCTCGGCGGCAATATCGAGGACGCGCTCCATGCCGCCGCTGCGCTGCAGGCCAGCCAGGAGGCGGACATGATGCATGACGCCATCCGCGGTGATGCCCAGCTCGCCCTGCTGGGCGCCTTGGAGCAGCAAGCAGCCCGCATCTCTGAAGCCGAGGCCGGGCTCAAGGAGCATGCGGCCACCTTCGAGAAGAACCTGGCCTTGCTGGACCAGGCCACGCTCAGCGAGGAAGCCCGCCAGGCCTTGCGCACGGTCCGGCCCTTGGTGGCGCGTTACGTGCAAGCGGCGCGCGAGATGGTTCAGGCCGCCCACAACGATGCCGCTGCGGCGCAAAAGGCCGGTCCGGCTTTGCAGGTCGCGTTCACCCAGCTGGAAGACCAGATGGCGGAGATGTCCGATGCCATCGAGAAAACCAATGAACGCCTGAATGAGCAGGCGGAGCAGGGTGTCAAGATGACCCGGTACCTGATGGCCGTGGCCTGGCTGGCCTCGGCCCTGGCCATGTTGCTGGCCTCGCTGTGGCTGGCCCGCCAGATGACGCGGCCCATGAATCAGGCGGTGCGTGTCGCCCAGGCCCTGGCCTCGGGCGAGCTGGGCAACCGCATCGAACCGGCCGGCAACGAGGAAACCCAGCAGCTCTTGCGCGCCCTGGCCGAGATGCAAGGCAGCTTTGCCGACATCGTGCGCGAGGTCAAGCGCAATGCCGACGAGGTGGCCAGTGCCAGCACCGAGATCGCCCACGGCAACCAGGATCTTTCCGATCGCACCGAGCAGCAGGCCAATGCCTTGCAGCGCACCACCTCGACCATGTCCGAGCTCGATGCCAATGTGCGCAACAACGCCGACAACGCCGAGCAGGCGCGTCAGCTGGCCGAGCAGGCCTCCAAGGTGGCGCTCAACGGCGGCGACATGATGGGCCGGGTGATCTCCACCATGGGCGGCATCAACGACAGCTCGCGCCGCATCGCCGACATCATCGGCGTGATCGATGGCATTGCCTTCCAGACCAACATCCTGGCCCTCAATGCCGCGGTCGAGGCGGCGCGTGCCGGTGAGCAGGGGCGCGGCTTTGCCGTGGTGGCCGGCGAGGTGCGCGGCCTGGCCCAGCGCAGCGCCGCGGCGGCGCGCGAGATCAAGGATTTGATCGACACCAGCGTCGGCCAGGTCGGGCAGGGCACCGAGCTGGTCAACCAGGCTGGCCAGACCATGGATGAAATCGTCAGCGCCATCCGTCGGGTCACCGAGGTGGTGGCTGAGATCAGCCGCGCTTCGGGCGAGCAGAGCGCCGGGGTGCGCGAGGTCGGCCAGTCGGTCGCCCATATGGACCAGGCCACGCAGCAGAACGCAGCCCTGGTCGAGCAAAGCGCGGCCGCCGCCGACAGCCTCAGCCAGCAGGCCCAGCAGCTGGTCAAGGCGGTGGCCGCGTTTCGCTTGCCGGGCTGATATTCAGGCGCTGCTGCGCGGTTCAGGCCGCGGCGGCCAGCTCGGCGGCGATTTCCTGCCGTGCTGCAGCGGGCCAGGCCACGGCGCGCGGTGCGCGCGCCGGGGTCCAATCGGGCCTTTGCTGCAGCGAGGGGCGCAGCTCGGGCACGGCGGTGGGTGCGGGCTCCTGGCGCCAGTGCAGCAGATCCACGCGTTCGGCAAAGTTGAGCGAGGGCCGGGCCGCCAGATGGAGCAGCAAGGCCGGTGGGATGGCCGCCCAGTCGCCGGCATCGAGCTGCAGGGTCCAGCGCTGGTCGCGCCCTTGCAGCTGCAGCAAGATCTGACCCTCCATCAGCAGGAAGAGGTCGGGGCCCCCGGACAAAGCGGCCAGCCCGGTCGAGCTGCCCAGATGGAGCTTGGACAAGTCATGCCGTGTGGCGTGGCGGCGTTGTGCCTGGTGCAGCTGGAAGCGGCGGTGCAAGGCTTCCAGCTCGGTCTGGTAGACCACGCCGGCCGGGCGGCCCGCGCGGGCCGGATACAGGGCCAGATGGCCCACGCTCAGCTTCAGCGGCGCCAGCAGGGCGCCGATCTGGGTCAAGGTCTGCGGTGGCTGCCAGAGCGAGGGGCTGCTGAGTTTGCTGCTGTCATGGGCATACAGGCGCATGGCGGTGTCCTCCGTGAGTGTGGTGTTCTTGTGCTTGGGGGCCAGGGGCGCGAGTCAAGGCAGGCGTGAAGCGCGGACGGTGCTCAGACTGCAAATGACCACTCCTGAAAGCTGGCCTGGGCCGGGCGCTGTTCGCGTGCGGCGCGGGCCAGGGCCGATTCCACCCAGCGCTTGGCCAGGGGGAAGGGGCCGAAGCCGGCCTCGGTGTTGATGTGGCCGACGCGGCCCAGATTGCTGTAGTGGCTGCCCCAGCGGCGCGCCCAGCGCTGGGCGCTTTGCGCGCTCATCCACGGGTCGTTCTCGCTGGCGATCAGGCTGCTGGGCACGCGCAGGCGTTGCTGCGGCAGGAGGTCCGCGAGGCCGAACTTGTCGGGCTCGGCCGGCGCCACCAGCAGGGCCTGGCGGATCGGTGAATCGGGCTGGTCCTGCAGATGCCGGGCCAGGGCAAGCGTGCCGAAGCTGTGGGCCACGGCGATCCATTCGCCCGGGCCGGCATGGTCGACGGTGCTGCGGATGCGCTCGGCCCAGCGCAGCAGATCGGGCTGGCGGAAATCATGCTGCTGCACCCGACGGGCGTCGCGAAACTGGGCTTGCAGCCAGGTCTGCCAATGGGCCGGGCCGCTGTCGTGCAGGCCGGGGATGATGAGCAGGCGCGGCGGGCGGTAGGCGGGCATGGTCAATCTCCTGCGGGGCGGTCGGCGCGCGGGCTCAGAGCGTGGCGATCGAGACCTCGGTCGACTTGACCAGGGCCACCACCTCGCGGCCCACGACCAGGCCCAGGTCCTTGACCGAGCGGGTGGTGATGACCGAGGTGACCAGGGCGCCCGAGGGGGTGATCACGTCGACCTCGGACACCACCGGCCCTTCGATGATTTCCTGGATGGTGCCGCGGAACTGGTTGCGCACATTGATGGCGGTGATGCTCATGGCAGTCTCCTGGTGAGGTTGTGTTGGCGCTTTGGCCTTCGAGAGTTGCCAGCTTAGGACGCGGGTTTCAGTCAGGAAACGAAGCGAAACGCGAGAGCTCATGCGCGCGGCAGATATCGGGGCCGGGCGTCGCCGCGACCCTCGGCATGCCGCGGGCGCCCTGAGTGCTCGGGCAGGGTTTGGCCTGGCAACTCGTGCAGGCGCGATCACTGGCCGGGCATGCTTTTGTGCCCTTGCCGCCTGGTTCTGTGGCCGCGATCGCGCTTTGAGCCCCCCATCCCCCTAGAACCTCAGTGCCCCTCATGGCAGCGCTTTCGGCGCGAGGCCCTGCACTGCTTTGCCCAATGCTGGCGGGGCTTGCGGGCGATCGACAACGAAAACTCCCGCACGCACCTGCCAGGCCGGTGCACCGCGCATCATCAAATTTAATGATGTTGTGCGGTCAACGCCCCTCATAGGCTGCGCGGGCCTGATGCAGCCATTCCCGGTCGTGACAGGCAGCGTGCCGCCGCGGCCCGGTGCTGCGGTGGGCGGATCGAGTCCCGAGCGTCGCGTCGTGCGCCTTGTCGAAACGGCGCCAGAAGGAGTTTTCCATCATGCCTGCGCAACTGAACTATCCCGGCGTCTACATCGAGGAGCTGCCCAGCGGGGTGCGCACCATCAGCGGCGTGGCCACCGCCATCGCGGCCTTCGCCGGTTCCGCGCCCCGGGGGCCGATCAACAAGGCGGTGCGCCTGTTCAGCTTCTCGGACTACGAGCGCCGCTTCGGCGGCCTGGCCCTCGACTCCGAGCTGGGCTATGCCGTGCGCCAGTATTTCCAAAACGGCGGCACCGAGGCCTATGCCATCCGCCTGGTCAAGGACGCCAGCGCGGCCGAACGCAGCTTGCGCAACGCCGCCGCCGCCGATGTGCTCAAGCTCACGGCGCTGGACGCGGGCGCCTCGGGCAATGGCATCGAGATCCGCGTCGATCACCAGAGCGCCAACCCGGGCAGCAGCTTCAACCTCTCGCTGTTCCGCGCCGAGGATGGGGCGGCCGAGAGCTATGCCAATGTCTCGATGAACTCCGCCGATGCGCGCTATGTGCTGGACCTAGTCAATGCCAGCTCGCAGCTGGTCAAGCTCAGCCGCCTGGTCAGCAAGGCTGCGCTCGATGCCTTGCCGGCTGGCACTTCGCGAAGCCTGCCCCTGGCCGATGTTGCGACATTGCTGGACGCCAACCACAACGAGTTCCGGGTCTCGGTCAACGGCCTGCCGCCGGTCAAGGTGCTGATCGCTTTGCCGGGCGACATCGGCGGCGGCACGGCCACGCAGCGGTTGGATAGCTTGTGCGCCGCCATCCAGCTCCAGGTGCGCGCCCAGGCCAACAGCCAGCAGGCCTACGACCTGTTCACCTGCGCCCGCCCGCCGGGCACCCAGCAGATCTTGATGACCTCGGGCCAAGGCGGCGAGTTCTCGCAGGTGCGGGTGCTGGCGGGCCAGAAGAACAATGCCAGCGGCGTGCTCAAGCTGGGCGCTGCCTCGGGCGGCCTGGAGGTGGACGCTGTGGCGACCATCCGCCCGGCACCCGTGCCCGATCCGGCCACGCTGAGCAGCGCCGTGTTTGCGGCCAATGACCTCAACACCCTGCCGGATGCCACGCACAGCGCGCTGCGCATCAGCCTCGATGGCTATGGCCCCGATGTGGTCGATATCGGCAGCGCAGCCGCCGCAGGCGCTGACCTGGCCGCCAAGCTCGACGATGTGGCGGCGCGCCTTCAAGCTGCGGTGCGGGCGCTCAAGCCGGGCCATCCGAGTTACCGTGATTTCACGGTCAAGGTCAGTGGCACAAGCCTGGTGCTTGCCACCGGTTCGCGCGGGGCGGGCAGCAGCATTGCCGTCAGCGCTGCCCCGGCCAAGAGCATCGCGAGCGAGCTGCACCTGCTGGCCGGCGCCACCAGCACCCAGCCGGGCAATCTCTACCTGGCCGGCGGCACCGAGACGCCCTACGCCGAGGCCGATCTCTACCCCACCTTCATCGCCGACCGCGCCAAGCGCCAGGGCATTTATGCGCTGGAAGAGGTGGATCTGTTCACCTTGCTCAGCCTGCCCGGTGTGACCGAGCCCGGCGTGCTGGCCGATGCGGCTTCCTACTGCGAGGAGCGCCGCGCCTTCTTCGTGATCGACGCGCCGCCCTCGGCGCAGGACCCGGCCCAGATGGTGGCTGCGGTCAACGGCACCGGCCTGCCCAAGTCCGACCATGCGGCGGTCTACTACCCCTGGGTCTACATCGCCGACCCACTGCGCAATGGCAAGCTGCGCCTGACCCCGCCCAGCGGCACGGTGGCCGGCCTGTTCGCCCGCACCGATGCCGAGCGCGGCGTCTGGAAGGCGCCGGCCGGTACCGAAGCCACGCTCAGCGGTGTGCAGAAGACCGCCTACACCCTGACCGATGGCGAATGCGGCGCGCTTAACCCCCTGGGCGTCAACTGCCTGCGGGTATTGCCGGTCTACGGCGCCGTGTCCTGGGGCGCGCGCACCTTGCGCGGCGCCGATCAGATGAGCTCGGAATACAAATACGTGCCGGTGCGTCGCCTGGCCCTGTTCCTCGAGGAAAGCCTCTACCGCGGCACCCAGTGGGTGGTCTTCGAGCCCAATGACGAGCCGCTCTGGGCGCAGATCCGGCTCAATCTGGGCGCCTTCATGAACAGCCTGTTCCGCCTCGGGGCCTTCCAGGGCAAGAGCGCCAAGGAAGCCTACCTCGTCAAGTGCGACCGCGAGACCACCACCCAGGACGACATCAACCGCGGTGTCGTCAACATCCTCGTCGCCTTCGCGCCGCTCAAGCCGGCGGAGTTCGTCGTCATCCGCATCCAGCAGCTGGCTGGTCAGATCCAGGTTTGAGTCAAGGAGTCGCGTCATGGCCCAGTTCACCGTCAATGCCCAGCGTTTCGATCCCTACAAAAACTTCAAGTTCCGCGTCAAGTGGGATGGACGTTATGTCGCCGGCATCAGCAAGGTCTCGGCGCTCAAGCGCAGCACCGAGGTGGTCAAGCACCGCGAGGGCGGCGACCAGAGCAGCAGCCGCAAATCACCCGGCCGCACCGAGTTCGATGCCATCACCCTGGAGCGTGGCGTCACCCACGACACCGAGTTCGAGAAATGGGCCAACAAGGTCTGGAACTACGGTTCCGGCCTGGGTGCCGAGGTCTCGCTCAAGGACTTCCGCAAGGACCTGATCATCGAGCTCTACAACGAGACCGGTCAGCTGGTGCTGGCCTACAAGGTCTTCCGTGCCTGGGTCAGCGAGTTCCAGGCCCTGCCGGACCTGGACGCCAATGCCAATGCCGTGGCCATTGCCCGCCTCAAGCTCGAGAACGAGGGATGGGAGCGCGACTACGAGGTGGCCGAGCCCAATGAAGTCAGCTTCACCGAGCCGAGCTGAACCTTCGCGCCTGCTCGCACCGAGGGTCTTTGAATCATGGCTTCCCTGAGCTCCGCCGACTGGCTGGACCTGCTCGACAGCAGCCACGGCCTGCCGCCGCCGCTGCGTGCCTGTGCCTTGCTGGACCGCGTCTGGCAGGCCGAGCCTGGCTGGGCCGCGAGCCTGCCCCTGGGCCAGCGCGACCGTCAGCTCCTGGAGCTGCAACAGGCCTTGTTCGGCCCACAGCTGGAGCTGCTGGCCACCTGCCCGCGCTGTGGCGAGAGCTTGGAGCTGGCCCTGCAAGTGCCCGAGCTGATGGTGCCAGAGCAAGCTTCAGGCAGCGCAGAGGCCCTGACGCTGGAACTCGACGGACGCCTGTTGCGCTGCCGCCTGCCCGACAGCCGCGACCTCTGGGACGCGGCGCAGCAGGCAGACGAGGGCCAGGCCCGTGCCTTGCTGATCGCGCGCTGCCTGCAGCTGAGCGAGCAAGACCAGGCCGAGGCTGCCGCGCCGCTGGCTCTGAGCGAGGACGCGGTGCAACGGCTGAGCGCGGCGCTCAGCGACGCCGACCCGCAGGCCCACACCGAGCTGGCCCTGCAATGCCCGGCTTGCGAGCATGGCTGGAGCGAGGGCTTTGACATCGCAAGCCATTTGCTCAGCGCCCTGGCGAGCTGGTCCGAGCGCTGCCTCGATCAGGTGCATCTGCTGGCCCGGGCCTATGGCTGGAGCGAGGCCCAGGTGCTGGCCCTGAGCCCCGGCCGGCGGGCTCGCTATCTGGAACGGGTGCTGGCATGAAGACCCAGGGCATGGCCTCGGACTTCTTCGCGGCGCTGGCTCGCAAGGCCGTGCAAGCGCCCGGCTTGCAGCCGCGCCGTGCCTCGCGTTTTGAGGAGGCCCCAGCGGCGAACGGACCTGCGCGATGGGGGGCGGACCCTGCTGCGTGGGCCGAGCCGGGTGAGGGCGATGGCCTCGGCGTGCCGACGCGCGGCCCGTCCCCGCAGCCCTGGACCAGCCCCCGCGCAGATGCTGCGCCTCAGCCGCAAGGCCCTGTGATGCAGGCCGTGTCAGACGCCGGTTCATCGGCGCGCCTCGCCCCGGCGACGAGTGAGCGCGATCTGGCGCCGCGCGCCACATCCGATCAGGCGTCTGCTGCGGAAGCAAGTGCGCAGCAACCTTGGAATCCCGTGGTGGCCCTGTCGCGGCCCCAGGACAATGGCTGGGCCGATGCCAGCCGGAGTCCGGCTGAACGCCGTCCTGCGCGCGATCGCGGGCAGGAATCTGAGGCCGCGCCACAACCGGCCGATTCACAGCGGGGCCGCTCGCCGGCTGTGACGCCATTGCGTCCATCACGCATGGCCGAGCTGGATCGCCTGGAGCCGGCAGCCACTGCGGACGACAGCTCGGCGCCGCGCGGGCCGGCCCAGCCATCGCTGGCATCCTTGAAGCTCCAGCCGCTGGATGCCGTGCAGGCCCAGCACGAAGCTTCCCTGCATACGCTGTCTGAACGGCGCGAGAGCGCCGCTTCGGCGCACTCCATGCGGCATGAAGCTCCGGCGCCGCAGATCGAGATACACATCGGCCGCATTGAAGTGCTGCCGGCCGGTGCCCCGGCGCCTGCGGCCGCTCCGCAGCCGAACCCCGCGCAGGCGCAGGCGCAGGCGCGTGCGCCGCAGTCGCTGGAGTCCTATCTGGCAGAACGGCGGCGCTCATGAGCTCGGCCCTGGGATTGGCCGCCACCTCGGCGGTCTTGCAGCAACTGATCAGCGATGGCTTTGTCGCGCTCAAGCTGGCCGATGTGCTGGGCGCCAGCCCGGCGGTGACCTGCTTGCCGCCCGAGAAGGCCCAGGCCCAGGCGGACCTGCCTTCGCTGAACATCGTGCTCTACAACCAGACCCGCAACACCGGTTGGGCCAATCTCGACCTGCCCAGCCGCGATGGGCGCGGCGAGCGCAGCGCCAATCCAGCCCTGGCCCTGGACCTGCACTACCTGCTGGTGGCCTACGGCCTGCAGGATTTTCATGCCGAGATCCTGCTTGGCGCCGCCATGCAGGTCTTGCACGACACGCCGGCCCTGGGGCGTGAGGCCATCCGCCGTGCGCTCAAGCCGGAAGCCAATAAACCCAATCTTCCCAAGCAGCTGGAGCTGGCGGGCCTGGCCGACCAGCTGGAGCAGCTGCGCATCACGGCCATGAACCTGGGCATGGACGAGGTCTCTCGGCTGTGGGGTGCCATCCAGCTGCCAGCGCGGCCCAGTGCGGCTTATTCGGTCAGCGTGCTGTTGACGCAGACGCCGCGCAGTGTGCGCACACCGCTGCCGGTGAGCAGCCGCCAGGTTCATGTGCTGACCCTGCGCAGCCCCCGCATCGACCGGGTGGAAGCTGAAGGGCCGGCGGGCGCGCCCATCCTGCCCAACAGCATCGTGCGCATCAGCGGCGCATTGCTGAAGTCGCCACAGCTGACGCTCAAGCTCAACGGCGTTTCGCTGCCGCCGGCCAGCCTGCTCTCGGTCAGCGACGAAGAGATCCGCCTGCAGCTCAGCCCCGCCCTGGACTTGCGCGCGGGCCTGTGCAGCGTGCAGGTCTGCCATGCCCATCTGATGGGTTCGCCACCGCAGCCGCATGGGGTGGTGGAGTCCAATCTCGGCGCCCTGGTGTTGCATCCGCAAGCGCTGTTTGCGCTGGAGCCCGGTGCGGGTCAGGACGTGATCGACGGCCAGGCCTATGCCAAGGGCCGCATCAGCGCCACGGTGACGCCACCGGTCGGCGCGCGCCAGCGGGTGCGCCTGCTGCTCAACGAGAAAGACCCGCCCGCCGACCGGCCGGCGCGGGCCTACAGCTTTGATGCGCCCGAGGGCAATGGCGTGGTCGCGCCGGCCCCCAGCAATGGCGTGCTGCGCATTCCTTTTCAGCATGTGCTGCCCGGCCGCTACCTCGCGCGCCTGCAGGTCGATGCCGGCGTCAGCCCGCTGACGGTGGCGGCCGATGGCCGCTTTGCCGGCCCGGAGTTGCTGCTGTGAACACCGCCTCGACCCCATCGAGCTCGCCAATCGGCAAGGGCAGCAGCAGCCACCGCGAGCAGGAGCGCAACGCCCGCGTGCTCACGCAAGCCTTGGCGCGCATCGAGCAGCATCTGCAGCAGGCGCCGGGCCAGCCCATGCCCTTGCTGTCGGGCGAGCAGGTGCCGCCGGCCTTGGCTCAGCTGGCGCACAGCCTGGGCCTGAGTCCGTTTGAGCGCGATGCCTTGCTGCTCGCCGTAGCGCCGCAGCTCGATGCCCGCATCGGCCCGCTGCTGGCGCAAGCGCAGGGCGAGGGCGGGCAGCCCTGGATGAACGGCCGCCTGGCCCTGGCCTTGCTGGCCGAGTCGCGTTGGGAAGCCCTGACGCCGGTGGCGCCACTGCGCCGCTGGCAGCTGATCGAGCTGGTCGGCGGACTGGGCCCGCTCGACGCACGCTGGGCGGTGGACGAGACCGTGCTGCACGCCCTGGCCGGGGTCCGTTATGCCGACCCGCGCCTGGCGCCCTGGCTGCAGCGCCAAGCGGCGCATCAGGATGCGGATCTGGGGGCACAGCAGGATGCCGGCCTCGCCGCACTGGCCGCCGCCTGGGAGGCGGCGCCTTCATTGCTCCACACCCCGGTGGCCCGCTACGCCGGCCGTGAGGCCGAGGTGCTGGTTCACACCTTGGCGCAACGCCTGGGCCTGAGTCTCTATCGCCTGCAAGAGCTGCCCCCATCGGCCGAGCGCGAGGCCATGTCCCTGCTCTGGGCTCGCGAGGCGCTTTTGCACCGTGGCCTGCTCTGGGTGGATCTGGATGCCATGGAGGAGGGCGGCGCGTCCGGGGCGCAGCTGGCCGCCTGGCTCGACGGCCTGCCCAGCCTGCTGCTGCTCAGCAGCCGCGGCGAGGCGGGTCGCTTGCCGCTGCGCCGCGCGCAGCGCTCGCTGCCTTCCACCGAGCTGAGCACGGAACGCCGCCTGGCCTTGTGGCGGGACAGTCTGGGCCAGAGGGATGTGAGCACCGAGCTGCAGCGCCAGCTGCCGGCCCTGGCCGAGCAGTTCCAGCTGTCCCAGACCCAGGTTCTGCAGCTGGCCGGGCAATGGCGCGCTTCGCTGGACGATCACGCGGGGGAGGACGAGCGTGCCCGGGCCGGCCGCCTGTGGCAGGCCGCACGCGAAGCGGCGCGCGAGGCCGCGGGCGAGCTGCTGCGGCCCTCCACGCGTGCGGCTTCGGGCATGGCTGGGGGCATGACAGGCGGCTCGGGGGCCGGCGGGCTGGACGGCCTGGCCCAGCGCATCGAGGCGCGCGCGCAATGGGCCGATCTGGTCCTGCCCGAGCCGGCCCTGCACAGCCTGCGCAGCATGGCCGCCCAGCTGCGCCAGCGCCACCGGGTCTACCAGAGCTGGGGCTTCGCCGAGCGCAGCAGCCGCGGCCTGGGCCTGAGCGCCCTGTTCAGCGGCGGCAGCGGCACGGGCAAGACCCTGGCCGCCGAGGTGCTGGCGCGCGAGCTGCAGCTCGATCTCTACCGCATCGATCTGGCCAGCCTGGTCAGCAAGTACATCGGCGAGACCGAGAAGAACCTGGCCCGCGTCTTTGCCGCCGCCGAAGCCAGCGGCGCCATCCTCTTGTTCGACGAGGCCGATGCCTTGTTCGGCAAGCGCAGCGAGGTCAAGGACAGCCACGACCGCTACGCCAATATCGAGGTCAGCTACCTCTTGCAGCGGGTGGAGAGCTACCGCGGCCTGGCCATCCTGACCACCAATCTCAAGCAGGCCATTGACCCGGCCTTCCAGCGCCGCATTCGCTTCATCGTCCAGTTCCCCTTCCCGGACGAGGCGGCCCGCGCCGCGATCTGGGAACGCGCCTTCCCGGCCGCCGCGCCGCTGGGCGCCATCGACATCGGCAAGCTGATGCGGCTCTCGCTCTCGGGCGGCCACATCCGCAATTTGGCGCTCAATGCCGCGTTTCTGGCGGCCGACGAAGACTCGGTCATCACCATGCGCCATCTGCGCGATGCCGCCGCGGCCGAGTTCGCCAAGCTGGAGCGGCCCTTGCCCGCCGCCGATGTGGGAGATTGGCTGTGAACAAGCCTGTCTCAGCGGCCACCTCGGTTCAGGCTGTGCCCCGGAGCGGCGCTGCGCCGGCTCCTCGGGTGCAGCTGCACATCGGCAGCCTCGCCTTGCCGGGCTACACGGCGCGAGATGGTGCGCGCCTGGCCGGCGCCTTTGAGCAGGAGCTCGGGCGCCTGCTGGCTCAGCAGGCTTCGCAGCTGGCCCTGCAGCCCAGCATGGAGGCCGATCTGCTGCGCATCGCGCGTTTTCGCCGCTCGGCCGCCGAGTCGCCTGAGCGCACCGGCCAGCGCCTGGCCCGCGCCTTGATCCAGGGGCTGCCGCGATGAGCAGCAGTGCCGTCCACGCCGCCAGCCCCAAGGGCGCGGAGCGCGAGCAGGCGCCGCGCGGCGAGAAGCGCCCGCCCGGCAAAGAGCCGGCGGTTCGCCCCTTGCTGCAACGCCGCTGCGCCTGCGGTAGCGGCGCCGGTGCCGGCGGCGAATGCGAGAGCTGTGCGGCCAAGGCCTTGTTGCAGCGTTACAGCAGCGGCGGTGGCCCTGCCTCCAGCCAGACCGAGGCCGCCTGGCCCGGCTCGGTCAGCGACACCTTGTCGCGCGCCGGCCGGCCGCTCGATGCCGACACGCGCAGCTTCATGGAATCGCGCTTCGGCCCTGGCAGCGATTTCTCGGCCGTGCGCGTGCACGACGACAGCGCGGCGGCCGCTTCGGCACGCGATGTCGATGCCCAGGCCTACACCGTCGGCCAGCACATCGTGTTCGGCGATGGCGCCTACCAGCCGCACAGCGAGCCGGGCCGCCACCTGCTGGCCCATGAACTGGCCCACACGGTGCAGCAGCAGGGCCTGCAGCGCAGCGGCATCAGCAATCTGGCCGATCACGGCCCCGACTACCGCCGTCTGGAAATGGAGGCCGACCAGACGGCCGACCGGGTGATGCGCGGCGGGCTGACGGAGGGTTTGAACCTGGGCCAAGGCCTGAGCCGCAGCGGCCCGCGCCTGTCGCGCAAGCCCAGCGCCACGCCGGCCGCCAGGCCCGCAGAGGCCAAGGATGAAGACACGGGCAAAGCCAAGCCGCCCAGCTTCGAGGCCAATTACGAAACCACCACCTACAACCGCAAGTTCTCGCTGACCGGAACCGCGGTGCCCGAGCAGGCCACCGGTACCGTGGACAAGACCGAGGCGGCCTACAAGGTGGACACCCTGGTCCTGCCGCCGCAGAAAGGCCAGAAGGCCCTGGACTATTGCAAGAAGAACACCAGTGCCTTGCACGCGGTGTTCGACTGGTCGGGCGGCCCGGTGCCGACGCAGAACAAGGCCGGCAAGAACGAGGCCCGCGATCCAACCGAGAAGCTGCAACGCTCTTGGCTGGAAACCGTGGGCCACAAGCTCGACAAGAAAGCCCACGCGCGCTGGGCCGAGGTCGGGGGTGAAAAGCAGTTCCCCAAGCCGCCCATCGGCCCCAGCTGCGAACTCGACCATATGCAGGAGCTGCAGGTCGGTGGCACGAACGCCGGCAGCAATCTGCAAGTCATCGACAAGGTGGACAACGCCTCCAGCGGCGGCCTGATCCAGCAGCAGCTGCGCCAGCTGGCCGAGCAGGCTTTTGCCGATGCCAAGGACGCGCTCGGCGGCAAGCGACCCAAGCGGGTGTCGCTGACCTTCGGCGGTGTGCTGATGCAGGGCTCGCCGACCTGTGGCATCTGCTGCCAGCTCTCTCAACGCTTTGTCGATCCGGCAGTCACGGCCGCCACCGACAAGCCCTCGGTCGATGTCGAAGTGAGTGTGCTGGGCAAGCCCTTCACGCTCAAGCTGCCGGCGGACAAGAGCAAGTCCATTCCGCTGACTGGGGTCAATGCCGCCATCGCCAGCAGCGTCAAGGGTCTGACGATCATCAGCTACGAGCGCGATCCCAAGGGCAAGGGTCACGACAAGCTCAAGGCCACGCTGGACGATGCCGCCATTGGTGCCAAGGCGGGGACCAAGAGCACGGTCGTGACCCTGGCCATCGGCCCGGATGGTGTGGTCAAGCCTCTTTCAGGCAAGCTGCCGGCGCCCATCAAGGCCGAGTTCGCCAAGCTCAGCCCCATCACCTTCACCACCCTGAGCATGGACGCTTCGGGGGTGACGGCTGCAGGCACCATCAAGCCCTCCCTGCCCCTGCTGCCCACGCTCGATGTGGTGCTGGACCCCCAAGGCTTCCGCATGGGCAAGGCGCTCGATCCCAAGAAGATCAAGCCGCCCTTCCCGGGCATGAAGGTCACGGAGGCCAGCGTGATGATGGAGCTGGCGCCGGCCTTCAAGCCGGTGGGCACCCTGGCTTTCGAGATCGGCGGGGCCAAGAAGGTGGCCGATGTGAAGCTGACGGCCAGCGCCGACGATCAGGGCCTGGTGCTCAAGGGCGATCTCTTCGTCTACATCCCCGGTGTCGATGAGGCCAAGGGCACGGTGCTCTACCAGGCCGGGCAGTGGAGCGGCGGCGCCAAGGTCGAGGCGAGCAAGCTCAAGCTGCCTTTTGTCACCGGCGGCGCGGTCGATGTCAGCCTGAAGAACGGCAAGCTCGATGCCAACGGCCGGGTCGATCTGGAGCTGCCCGGCAAGAACCCGGCGTCGCTCGAGGTCAAGTACGCCAACAACCGCTTCAGCTACTCGGGCCGCGGCCGCATCGAAACCAAGAGCAAGTACCTGAAGCCCATCGACGCCAAGCTCTCGGTCGATGGCGATCTCTTCCGTGCCACCGGCAGCACCGGCATCGCCTTCTCCGGCCTGGACGGCACGGTCAGCGCGACCTACGAGAACCAGGGCGGCAAGGAAAAGGTCTACGGCGACGGCAATATCAAGATCGACAAGGGCCGGGCCAAGGGTTCCATCGACGTCAAGCTCCACCCCAACCAGACCCTCACCGGCAGCGGCAAGCTCAGCTACGAGATCAAGAAAGACATGGTGGCCTCGGCCGCCATCACCATCGACGAGAAGCAGAAGATCACCTTCGATGGTGAGCTGAGCTTCCCCGACATCACCCTGTTCCCGCGCTTTCCGAAGGACGAGACGCCCAAGAGCCTGTTCAGCGCCTCGGGCAACATCCCCATCCCGGGTGCGTCTATCGGCCCCATCGGCCTCAAGGTCGAGCTCTACGGCGGCCTGGGCTATTACTACTACGTCGGCCCGGGCGTGCTCACCGGCATCAAGGCCACGGTCAAGTTCAGCCCCTTCGAGCCCGACCCTGACTTCGCCTTCAGCATGAAGGCCAAAGCCAGCATCCCGGCCGGCGGTGGCATCACCGGCACGGTGGGCGCCAATGTGGTGCTCGATGCCTTCATCGGCAAGGTCGGCGGCGGGCTCAGCGTGGAGGCGCGTGCGGGGCTCAAGGGCAAGGCCGAGCTGGGCGGCGAGATCGCCTACGCCAAGGACCGTTTCAGCGTCGATGCCAGCGCCTACATCGGCGGCAGCATCGAGCTCGGTGCGGCGCTCAAGGCCAAGGTGTTTGCCGAGGCCGGCGTCTCGGTCTTCAAGGTCAGCACCGAAAAGGTCTGGACGCTCAAGGAGGCCAAATTCGACACCGGCCTGAGTCTGGGTGTGCGCATGCCGCTGCACTACGACAGCGTCGAGGGCTTCCGCATGCCCAAGCTCTCGGACATCCAGCCCGAGCCCGCCGAGTTCAAGCTCGACACGCAAAAAATGCTCGGCAATCTGTTCGGTGCCGCCAGCAGCGAGGAGAAGGAAAAGTGACCGGCCTGACCCGCTCGCCCAAGCTGCTCAAGGGCGGCATCATCTTGATCGACCCCTCCAGCGGTGCGGTGCAGCGCGTGATCGCCCTGCAGTACAACCCCGATCTGCTGACCCGCTCGTTGACGCCCCAGGGCGCCGGCAGCAGCACGGCGCTGAGCCAGCCGCTGCGGCTCAAGGGCCCGCCGATCGAGACCCTCAAGCTCGATGCCGACATCGACGCCACCGACCAGCTGGCTGCTCCCGACCAGCATGCCGCCGTGGTCGAGGTGGGGCTGCATGCCCAACTGGCCGCGCTCGAGGTGATGGTCTACCCCGACAGCGGCACCTTGATCCGCAACAACGCCCTGGCCAGCGTCGGCACGCTGGAGATTGCGCCGGTGGAGGCGCCGCTGCCACTGTTTGTGTGGAGCAAGGAGCGGGTGGTGCCGGTGCGCATCACCGATTTCTCCATCGTCGAAGAGGCCTTCGACGCCCAGCTCAACCCCATCCGCGCGCGCGTTTCACTGGGCATGCGGGTGCTCAACATCAACGACCTGGGCTTTGGCAGCAAGGCCGGCCACCTCTACATGGTCTACCACCAGGGCCGCGAGCGCCTGGCCCGCAAGGCCTCCAGCGCCTCGCTGGCCAGTTTGGGCCTGAACGCCTTGTTCTGAGAAGCCCCGCGCCGCACACGAGAGACACAGCATGAGCACCGACCAGCGCTACCCGCCCAACAGCCGCTACCACGGCATCGAAACCGCCGAGTGGAGCGAGGCCGACGGCCGCACCGTGGTCTATCTGCGGCGCCGCTTCGTGCCCGACCCGGCGCGCTTTGTCGGCTTTCAGGAGTACCGGGTGGTGGAGGGCGACCACATCGACCGCATGGCCGCGGCCGTGCTGGGTGACCCCGAGCAGTTCTGGCGCCTGCCCGATGCCAACGGTGATCTTGATGCGCGCGATCTGGAAGAGATCGGCCGCCGCATCCGCCTGACCCTGCCCGAGGGCATGGGTGGCGGCTCGGGTGGCTGGGGAGGGGCGGGCGGTGCTTAAAGGCATGCATGTCACCCTGCTGGTCGGGCCGGCCGTGCCGGTGCCCGTGCCACAGCCGGTGATGGAGGCCTTGCAGAGCTTCCAGGTGACTTCGGCGGCCGGCTCGCGCAGCGGCTTCCAGATCAGCTTTGCCATCGAGAACCGTTCCCCCCTGCACACCTTGCTGGTGCTGGCCGGCGGCCAGGTGCCCTGGTTGCGCGTGCTGATCGTGCTGACCATCAACAGCCTGCCGCGCGTGCTGATGGACGGGCTGATCACCAAGCAGGAGATCAGCGGCTCCAACGAGCCCGGCGTCAGCACCCTGACCATCACCGGCGAAGACCTGTCGGTGGCCATGGATCAGCAGCAGTTCAACGGCCTGCCTTACCCCGCCATGCCAGCCGAGGCGCGCGTGGCCCTGATCGTGGCCAAGTACGCCATGTTCGGCATGGTGCCCCTGGTCATCCCCCAGGTCTTCAACGATGTGCCGGTGCCGGTGGAGAAGATCCCCACCCATCAGGGCACCGATCTGTCCTATCTGGAGAAGCTGGCCAAGGACGCCGGCCATGTCTTCTACATCGTGCCCGGCCCGGCGCCCGGCATGAACACCGCCTACTGGGGCCCGGAGATCAAGATCGGCCTGCCCCAGCCTGCGCTCAATCTGGGCATGGATGCGCACAGCAATGTCGAGTCGCTGAACTTCAGCATCGACCATGCCAAGAAGGCCATGCCCGTGGTCTTCATCCAGAACTCGCTGACCAAGTTCCCGATCCCGCTGCCAATTCCCGATGTCAGCCTGCTCAACCCGCCGCTGGGCCTGCTGCAGTCCTTGCCCAAATCCATCAACCTGATGAGCGACACGGCCAAGCTCTCGCCCATGGCCGCGCTGTCCAAGGGCATGGCGGCGGCGGCCGGCTCGGCCGATGTGGTGCAGGCCACGGGCTCCGTCGATGTGCTGCGCTATGGCACGGTGCTGCGCGCGCGCGAGCTGGTCGGCGTGCGCGGCGCCGGCGTGGCCTTCGACGGCATGTACTACGTCAAGTCCGTCACCAGCAGCTTCAAACCCGGCGAGTTCAAGCAGAACTTCACCCTGACCCGCAACGGTCTCATCTCAACCCTTCCGATGGTGCCCCCATGAGCAGCGAAGGCAAGTACTACGGCAAGTACCGCGGTGTGGTGCTCAACAACATCGACCCCATGCAGATGGGCCGCCTGCAGGTGCAGGTGCCCGATGTCATGGGCCTGGGCCTGTCCAGCTGGGCCATGGCCTGCGTGCCCTTCACCGGCAAGCAGGCCGGCTTGTTCTGCCTGCCGCAGATCGGCGCGGGCGTCTGGGTCGAGTTCGAGCAGGGCGACCCGGACCATCCGGTCTGGGTCGGCGGCTTCTGGGGCAGTGCGGCCGATGTGCCGGCCCTGGCCCTGGCGGGCCTGCCGGTCTCGCCCAGCATCGTGCTGCAGACCGGCAACCAGAACGCCTTGATGATTTCCGACCTGCCCGGCCCGGCCGGCGGCATCCTGCTCAAGACCACCGCGGGCGCTCTGATCTCGATCAACGAGCTGGGCATCACCATCAGCAATGGCCAGGGCGCCACCATCATGCTCAACGGCCCCAGCGTCAATATCAACGCCGGCGCCTTGACGGTGATCTGAGCGCAACAGGAGCTTCGACTCTCATGCCAGGCTTCATCGTTCATGTCGGCGCCACGGTGCTGTGCTCGCACGGCGGCCAGGCTAATCCCAGCGTGCCCTTTCCGCGCGTGCTGGTCTCGGGCCAGCCGGTGGTCACCATCGCTGCGCCCTATCTGGTGGCCGGCTGCTCCATGCCGCCACCGACTGCCGGCAACGGCCCTTGCGTCACCGGCCAGTGGCTGACCGGCAGCACGCGGGTGCTGGCCGGCGGCCAGCCGCTGGTGCTGCAGTCCAGCAGCTCCGTCTGCGCGCCCACCGGCACGCCCTTGATCATCGCCATGACGCAGCTGCGCGCGTCGGCACTCTGAGTGAGGAATGGCAGCGATGGCCCTCGAGTTCCCCTACCGCATCGACAGCCGAGGCCGCAGCGCCGAGCGCGAGGCCGATGCCCGCATCCGCCAGATGATCGAGCAGGTGCTCTTCACCCAGCCGGGCGAGCGCGTCAACCGGCCCGATTTCGGCTGCGGCCTCTTGCAGCTGGTGTTCGCGCCCAACAGCGATGCCCTGGCCGCCGCCCTGCAGTCCACGGTGCAAGGCTCGCTGCAGCAGTGGCTGGGCGAGCTGATCGAGGTCGAGGGCGTGCAGATCGAGCATGTGGACGAGCGCCTGCAGGTCAGCGTGCAGTACATCGTGCGCCGTGACCGCGAGCGCCAGCTCGCCAACTTCTCGAGGGCCTTGCCATGAGCGGCGCCAGCAGCCAGCGCCGCCAGGCCCGCAGCGAGAACCCGCGCCGGCTGCAGCTGCTGCGCGAGCAGACGCTGCCGCCCGCCCTCAACGGCATCGACTACCTCGAGGTGGCCAGCAAGGACCAGCGCACGCTCAAGCTCGTCTTCGTGTTCCCGGTCAGCGGTCTGAGCGTCGCGCATTGCCGCATCGTCGGCGGCGTGCGCATCCAGGGCATCCGAGTGCTGACGGCCCAGGCCAGCGGCAAGGTGCTGACCTTGACGGTGGACCAGGCCGGCGATTTCTCCTGGTACGAGCTGCAACTGATCGACCCGGCCGCGCCCGAGTTTGCGCCCGCCGGCATCGACCCGGTGCTGGCCAGCATTCGCTTCAACTTCAAGGCGCAATGCCCCTCGGATTTCGATTGCGAGAGCGCCCACCACTGTCCACCCGCCAGTCTGCCCGAGCCCTTGCTCGACTACCTGGCCAAGGACTACGCCAGCTTCCGCCGCCTGATGCTGGACCGCATGGGCCAGCTGATTCCCGGCGGGCAGGACGCCCATCCGGCCGATTTCTCCACCGCCCTGGTCGAGATGCTGGCCCATGTCGGCGACCTGCTCAGCTACCGCCAGGACGCTGTGGCCACCGAGGCCTATCTGGGCACGGCGCGCCGGCGTGTCTCCTTGCGCCGCCATGCCCGTCTGCTGGACTACGCGGTGCACGAGGGCTGCAACAGCCGGGCCTTTGTCTGCGTGGAGGTGGCGCCCCAGGCCGATGGTCGCAGCCTGCCCGCGCGCAGCATGTTGCTGACCCGTGGCGGCGACCCGGATGCCCCGGTGCTGCGCAGTGACGAGCTGGCCCGCCTGCCCGAGGACGGCAGCCTGGTGTTCGAAACCCTGCATGTCCTGAGCCTGCATTCGGCCCACAACCGCATCGCCCTGCACGACTGGGGTGAGCTGCGCTACTGCCTGCCGCGCGGTGCCACCAGCGCGGCCGTGGTCAACAGCCCGGTGCTGGCCTTGCTGCCGGGCCAGGTGCTGATTGCCGAGGAGATCCGAAGTGCCACGACGGGCCGCGAGGCCGACCGCGAACGCAGCCACCGCCATGCCCTGCGCCTGCTGGCCGTGGAGCCCGCACGCGACGAGCTGACCGGCACCGATCTGCTGCTGCTGCGCTGGCATGAGGACGATGCCTTGCCCTTCCCGCTGTGTGTCAGCGCCGAGTTCGAGGAAGGCGGCAGCCTGGTGCGGCGCGCCATCTCGGTGATGCGCGGCAATGTGGTGCTGGCCGACCAGGGCCTGAGCCGGCGTGCGGAGAGCCTGCTGCCGCCCGAAGTGCCGGCCGATCGCCCGGGGCGTGCATCGCGACCCTACCGGCCGCGGCTGCAGGAGCCCGGCATCGCCTTTGCCGAGCCCTACAGCCACGATCAGGCCCAGGCCGGGTCGGCCGCGCGCGCACTGCGCCAGGACCCGCGCCAAGCGGTGCCGGCCGATATGCATCTGGAGCTGGATGACCCGGCCCAGTTTGGCGACCAGATCCTGCTCGGCGCCAGCCGCTGGACGCCGCGCCGCGATCTGCTGGCCAGCGACCGCTTTGCGCAGGAGTTCGTGCTGGAAACCGAGGCTGACGGCCGCGCCAGCCTGCGCTTCGGCGACAACCAGTTCGGCCGCCGGCCCGAGCCCGGCGCGCGCCTGCTGGCCAGCTACCGCCAGGGCGGCGGCGCGGCCGGCAATGTCGGGCCGGACAGCATCGTCCGACTGGTCTGCGACGAGCCCCTGATCCGGCCCTATGTGCTGCGCGTGCGCAACCCCCTCTCAGCCCAGGGCGGCTGCGATCCCGAGAGCGCCGACACCGTGCGCCTGTTCGCGCCCGAGTCCTTCCGCAGCCAGGAGCGCGCCGTCACTGAAGACGATTACGCCCGCATGGCCGAGCGCCACCCGCAGGTGCAGCGCGCCGCCGCCCGCCTGCGCTGGACCGGCAGCTGGTACACCGTCTTCGTCAGCATCGACCGGCGCGGCGGTCTGCCCCTGGACGCCGCCTTCCGCGCCGAGATGCTGGCCCATCTGGACCGCTACCGCCTGGCCGGCTACGACCTGGAGCTGCAGGAGCCGGCCTATGTGCCGCTGGACATCGAGCTGGCGGTCTGCGTGCGGCCCGGTTTCATGGCCGCGGCGGTGGAGCAAAGCCTGCTGGCGCGCCTCTCCAATGGCCTCGATGCCCAGGGCCAGCCGGCTTTCTTCCACCCCGATCATTTCAGCTTCGGCGGCAGCCTGGCGCTCTCGGCCCTGGTCGAGGCGGCGCAATCCCTGGTGGGGGTGGCCTCGGTCGAGGTGCTGCGCTTCCAGCGCTGGGGCCGCACGGCCCAGGGCGAGCGGGCCGCGGGCGTGATCCTCGCGGCCAGCCTGGAAGTGCTGCGCCTGGACAACGACCCCAATTTCCCTGAGAACGGCCGGCTGCGGCTGAGCATGCGAGGTGGTTTGTGAGCGCCCCATCGTCACCCTCGAACCCAACGGGCGCGGATGCGCAATGCGGCTGCTGTGCCGGCGTGTCGGTGCTGACGCCGGTGGATGCCATCAATCCGCCGGGCCAGCGCAGCCTCTCGGCCCGGGTCGGCAGCCAGGCGCGTTTCATGGAAAGCCAGCTGGCCCTGCTGTCCCAGGCGCCGGCCCTGCAAGCCCTGAGCACGCGCGAGCGCAGCGACCCGGCCCTGGCCTTGCTGGACGCCTGGGCCGGTGTGCTCGATGTGTTGAGCTTCTACCAGGAGCGCCTGCTCAACGAAGGCTTTCTGCGCACCGCCACCGAACGCCGCTCGGTGCTGGAGCTGGCCCGTGCCATCGGCTACGAGCTGCGCCCCGGCGTGGCGGCCTCCACCTATCTGGCCTTCAATCTGGAGACCTCGCCCGGTGCGCCGCTGCAGGCGCGCATCGAAGCCGGCAGCAAGACCCAGAGCATCCCGGCCCAGGACGAGAAGCCCCAGGTCTTCGAGACCCTGGCGCCGCTGCAGGCCCGCGCGGCCTGGAATGCCATGCCGGTGCTGAGCATGGAGGCCGTGCCGCCGCACTGGGGCGGCACCACGCTCTATCTGGCCGGCCAGTCCACGCGCCTGGCGCCGGGCGATGCCCTGCTCATCATCGGTGAGGAGCGCCGCCTGCAGCCCGACAACGAGAACTGGGATTTCCGCCGCGTCGCCCGCGTGCAGCTGGTGGCGCCCGAGAACCCTGGTGTCGATCCGCAGGGCGGCTACACCGTGGTCACCCTGGACCGGCCGCTGGGCAACCACTCGCCCACGGTCCACCCCGCGCGCGTGCAGCCTCGCTGTTATGCCTTGCGCAGCAAAGCGGCCTTGTTCGGCCATGCGGCGGCCGATTGGCGTGCCATGCCGCGCAGCCTGCGTGCGGCCTTTCTGGGCCTTGACGACCCTGACGACTCCAAGGTCAACATCCAGACGCAGCCCGAGTGGCCGGCCTTCAGGATCACCGGCGTCTCGGGGGATCAGGAGACGGTCATTCATCTGGATGCCAGCTATCCGCGCATCACGCGCGGCAGCTGGGTCGTGCTCTCACGGCCGGGCTATGAAGAGGTTTACGAGGTCGAGGCGGTGCAGGAGGATGCGCGTGCCGCCTTCGGCCTGGCCGGCAAGAGCACACGCCTGAAGCTGATCGGCGAGCAGCTGTACGACAAGTTCAACAACGCGCTGCGCGAAACCTCGGTCTGGGGCGAATCGGTGGAACTGGCCTGGGCGCAGCGGCCGCGCTCGGGCTTCATCAGCGGCCATGAGCTGAGCCTGGCCGGCGCGGAGCCCGAGCTGGAGGCCGGGCGCTGGCTGGCCTTCAGCGGCCATGTGCTGGCCGAGCGCGACGAGAACCGCGTGCTGCGCCGCCGGCTGCGCACCGGTGAGCATCTGGCCGCGGTCGAGCTGGCGCGTGACGAGCGCAGCGCTGTGTTCAGCTTCAGCAATGGCGACCGCCTGCTCGGCCATCTGGAGCGGGTCAGCGAGGTGGTGCAGCTGCAGCGCCAGGACCTGATCGAGGGCCGCAGCCGCCTGCTGCTGGCCAGCGATCTGGTGCATGACTACCTGCCCCTGACCCTGCGCATCAACGCCAATGTGGTGGCCGCCAGCCATGGCGACAGCCGGCAGATGAAGGTGCAGGCCGAGGTGCTGGGCAGCGGCCGCGGCAGCGCCGCTTTCCAGCGCTTCAACTTGCAGCAAAAGCCGCTGACCTACATCTCCGCCGCCACACCCTCGGGCACCGAATCGACGCTGGAGCTGCGCGTGGACGGCGTGCGCTGGCAGGAGGCCGCCCGCATCAGCGAGATGGGCCCGCAGGACAGCCGCTACCTGCTGCGCCGGGCCGATGACGGCACGGTCAGCGTGATCTTCGGCGATGGCCAGTACGGCCGGCGCCTGCCCAGCGGCAGCATGAATGTGCAGGCCCGCTACCGCGTGGGCATTGGCAGCGAGGGCAATCTGCCGACCGGGCAGATCAGCCTGCTGCTGGAGCGGCCGCTGGGTGTGAAGGAGGTCAGCAACCCGGTTCCGGCCGCAGGCGGCGCCGACCCCGAGCGCCTGGAGGATGCGCGCCGCAATGCGCCGCTGACCGTGCTGGCCCTGGACCGCATCGTGTCCCTGCGTGATTTCGAGGACTTCGCCGCGGCCTTCGCCGGCATTGGCAAGGCCCAGGCGGTCTGGCTCTGGGATGGCGAGCAGCGTCTGGTGCACCTGACCGTGGTCGGCCTGGACGGCGCCGACATCGCCCCCAGCTCGGCCCTCTACGCCCATCTGCTGGCCGCCATCGACCAGGTGCGGCCGGCCCACCAGCCGCTGCGCGTGGCCACCGGCGAGCTGCTGCGTTTTGGCCTCAGCGCGGGGGTGCGTCTGCAGCCGGCCTATGCCGCCGAGACGGTGTTCCCGGCCTTGCGTCAGGCCCTGGCCGAGGCCTTTGGCTTCCAGGCGCGCGGCTATGGCCAATCGCTGGCCGGCAGCGAGGTCCTGAGCGTGATGCAGCGCGTGCCGGGTGTCGAGCGGGTGGACCTGGACCGCCTGCGCGCCCAGCTCGGAACCTCGGTGGCCGGGCCCGATGGCCGCCTGCGTGCGCGCGGCGCCCGCTGGCAGGGCGCGCAGATCCTGCCGGCCCAGCTGCTGCTGATCGATCTGGCCGATGTGCGCCTGACGGAGTTGAGCTCATGACAAGCCCCAGCAAGACCCTGGATGCCGACTTTCTGTTCAGCCGGCTGCCGGCCTTTTACCAAACCCGCGATGCCGAGCTGGGCGGCCCGCTGCGCGCCCTGCTGGAGGTGCTGGCCAGCCAGGGGCAGCTGCTCGATGAGGACATTTCCCAGCTCTACGACAACTGGTTCATCGAGACCTGCGAGGACTGGCTGATCCCCTACATCGGCGATCTGCTCGGTGTGCGCGGCCTGTACTCGGTGACGGGCACCCAGGCTTTTGGCCAGCGCGCCCATGTGGCCAACACCCTGGCCCTGCGGCGGCGCAAGGGCACGCTGCCGGTGCTGGAGCAACTGGCCCAGGACACCACTGGTTGGCGCGCCCATGCGGTCGAGTATTTCCAGCAACTGGGCTGGACCCAGCATCTCAACCATGTGCGGGCCTTCAATGTCCGCACGCCCGATCTGCGCCAGGCCCTGGCCCTGGAGCGTGTGGACGGCGCCTTCGACACCAGCGCCCACACGGCCGAAGTGCGGGCCCTGCCGGCCGGGCGCTACAACATCCCGCACATCGGCCTGCACATCTGGCGCCTGCAGGCCTATGCCGTGCAGCGCGGCACGGCGGCGGCGGTGGGCAGCGTGGCGGGCTTTTTCAGCTTCGACCCGCTGGGCCGCGATGTCGGCGAAGCGGCGCCGGCCGGCGAATCCTGGCTGTTCAACCGCCCGCGCACCGAGGCGCAGATCAGCGATCTGGCCCAGCCCATCCATGTGCCGGAGCCGCTCTCGCGCCGTGCGCTGCACGAGGAGCTGAGCGCCATCCAGGCCGACCTGGCCCAGGGCCGCG
This sequence comes from Roseateles sp. GW835-FHT13E02, assembly GCF_058794035.1. Lineage (NCBI taxonomy): Bacteria > Pseudomonadati > Pseudomonadota > Betaproteobacteria > Burkholderiales > Sphaerotilaceae > Roseateles > Roseateles sp. GW835-FHT13E02. The sequence goes on along the minus strand of NZ_JBXAGJ010000012.1, from coordinate 124,431 downwards.
AACCGCAACGGCGCTACTTCTCGCAGGAATCGGGCGGGCCGGTGCTGCGTGTGTGGCTCGATGGGGTGGAGGTGGCCGAGACGGCCTTGCGCGTCTGCCATCTGGGCACGATCCCGGGCCTGGCGCCGCCGCAGTGGCGTCGCCCGCCGGCCGGCTGCGTGGGCATTGACCCGGTGCTGGGCCGCATCGCCCTGCCGGCCGGTCAGGCGGTCGCCCGGGTCGAGGTGGCCTATGCCTATGGCTTCCCCGGTGACATCGGCGGCGGCCCCTACGACCGCCGCCCTGCCCGCGCCGAGGACGAGGCCACGCAAGGCCTGTTCTCGGCCGAGGGTGCGCGCCTGATCCGCGTGCCCCTGGATCAGCCCAGCCTGGTCGCCGCCCTGGCCCAGGTGCAGACTGGCCAGCGCACCCTGATCCGCATCGACAGCGATGCCACCGAGGCGCTCACGCCCAACCTCAACCTGCCCGACAGCGAGCTGCTGATCGAGGCGGTGAACCAGCGCCGCCCGGTGCTGGTGGGCAGCTGGAAGCTGCGCGGCAACAGCAGCACACGCTTTGGCTTCTCCGGCCTGTGGATCGATGGCGAGCTGCAGCTGCAAGGTGGTTTGCGCGCGCTCGATGTGCGCCACTGCAGCCTGCGGCCCAGCCGCGGCGGCATCCGCCACAGCGGCAATGGGCCGGAGTTGCAGATCCGCCTGAGCCACAGCATCTGCGGGCCGATTCAAGCGGCCAAGGCCCTCGGCGGCGTGAGCCTGAGTGCCTCCATCATCGATGCCGATGTGGCCGCGCAGCCGGCGCCGATCGACCCGCAAGCCCTGGTCCTGCCCGACACCGCGCTCGAGATCGACCGCTGTACCGTGCTGGGCGCCTGCAGCGCCGGCCAGCTGGAGGCGGGCAACAGCCTGTTCAACGGCGCGGTCGAGATCGAGCGGCGCCAGCAGGGCTGTGTGCGCTTTTGCTACCTGCCCATCGATGCCCTCACACCGCGGCGCTACCGCTGCCAGCCCGAGCTGGCGCTGCAGGGCTTGTCGCCGGCACAAAAAAAGGGCGAGCTGCTGCGCATCACGCCCAGTTTCAGCTCGCTGCGCCACGGCCATGCGGCCTATGCCCAGCTGCGCCTGAGCTGTGCGCCCGAGATCCGCCGCGGCGCCGAGGACGGTGGCGAGATGGGCGTCTGGAACCTGCTCCAAGAGCCGCAGCGCGAGGCCAATCTGCGCCAGGCCCTCGATGAATACCTGCGTTTCGGCCTCGAAGCCGGGCTGATTTTTGTCAATTGATCTGAAGCGAACCATCACGGGACACCACCATGAAAGCCGACCTGACCCGATCGACCGACCGGCCCGACCAGCATTACCGCGCGGTGCGCATGCAGCAGGGGCGGGTGCAGCTGGATGCCGAGTGGAATGAGCAGCAGGACATCCTGAACCGCCGCATCGAAACCGAGACCGTGGACAGCCTGGGCGCAGGCGCGGCCGTGCCCATTGATGCGGCCGGCTTTTTGCTCACCGGTGCCGGCGAGAACATCAGCATCAGCGCCGGCCGTTGCTATGTGCAGGGCCTGCTCTGCGAGGCGGCCACCGGCCACACGCTGATCACCCAGCCCGGCCTGGCCAGCGCCATCTCGCCGGTGCTGCCTACACAGCCGGCGGGCCAGAGCTTGCTGGCCCTGCCGCCGGCCCAGGCCGCGCCGCTGAGCCAGATCCGCGTCTACAACGCAGCCGGTGCCACCGTGGCGCCAAGCGAGGGCGTCTACATCGGCTATGTCGAGGCCTGGCTGCGCCACATCACGCCGCTGGAGGCGCCGCACATCCGTGAGGTGGCCCTGGGCCTGCCGGACACCAGCACGCGCGACCAGCTGGTCTGGCAGGTCAAGCTGTTACGCGCCGGCGATGTCAGCACCTCGTTGAACTGCCTGAGCGTCGAGCCCTGGGCCAGCTTCAGCCAGGCGCCCGATGGCCGCATGGCCGCGCGCGCCGAACCCACGGTGCCGCCCAAAGACCCCTGCCTGCTGACCCCCGAGGCCGGCTACCGGCGCCTGGAGAACCAGCTCTACCGCGTCGAGATCCACGACGACGGCAGCATCTCCGGCAAGCCGCGCTTCAAATGGTCGCGTGACAACGGCAGCATCGCCACCCGCGTGACGCGCTGGCTGGGCGAGCCCACCGCCCATGAGTTCGAGGTGGCCAGCTTAGGGCGCGACGCCAGCCTGTCCATCCAGGCCGGCAGCTGGATCGAGTTCTACAGCGAGCTGCACGAACAGACCGGCCAGCCCGGTACCCTGGTGCAGGTGCTCAAGACCGCGGGCACGGTGGTGACGGTCGACCTCAGCAGCAAGACCGGGCCGCTGGACAAGGGCTTGTTCAGCGTCAACCCGCGCGTGCGGCGTTGGGAAGGCTGGGGCCAGATCAACCCCGCCGCGCCCAACACCAACACCGGCTGGGTCGAGCTGGAAGACGGGGTGGAGCTCAAATTCGCGCCCGGCCGCTACCGCGTTGGCGATTTCTGGCAAATCCCGGCCCGCACGGCCACGGCCGATATCGAGTGGCCACTGGACAGCGCCGACAAGCCCCGCTTCCTCGCGCCGCTGGGCGTGCTGCGCGCTTTTGCGCGCCTGGCCGTGCTGCGCTACCAGGGCAATCAATGGACGCGCCTGCATGACTGCCGCCAGCTCTTTCCCAGCTTGAGCGAGCTGCGCAACCTCGTCTACGTCGGCGGTGATGGCCAGCAGATCGCGCCCAACCCGATCGCGCCGACGCCCGTGCCCTTGCCGCGGCCGCTGGAGGTGGCGGTGTTCAACGGTCAGTTCCCGGTGGCCGGGGCGCGGGTGCGTTTCACCGCCAGCCACGGTCAGCTTCCGGGCGGTGGCCTGGTGGCCGAGGTGGACACGGGGCCGGACGGTCTGGCCAGTGTGAGCTGGTCGCTCTCGCCAACGGTGCTGTCGCAGACCTGCAGCGCCGAGCTGCTGGAGGCCGGCGCGCCGGCAGCGGGCAAGTTCAATCGCATCCATTTCAACGCCAGCCTGCTGACCGCCGCCCAGGTGGCCTACGACCCCAGCAACTGCGCCGAGGCCAAGGCGGCCCAGATCCACACGGTGCAGGAGGCGCTGGATGCCTTGTGCAAGCGCAGTCATGGCGGCGGCTGCAGCAAGACGGTGGGCGATGGCGGTGATTTCGCCTCGCTCGACGAGGCCATCGAGCGGCTCATCAATGAGAAGCGGCGCGACATCGTGCTCTGCCTGCTGCCCGGTGATCACCACCTCAAGGACAGCATCGATGTGCAAGCGCCCAGCGGCACGCGCCTGCATGTGCATGGCGCCGGGCAGGCCAGTCGCCTGTTCGTGCAGGAGCAGGAGTTCAATCTCTTCAACTTCGCCTCGGTGGAGCTGGACCAGTTCGAGCTGGTGTGGAGCGAGAGCTGGGCTTCGTTGCGCATCGAAGGCTGCAGCCAGGTGCGCCTGAGCCGTCTGGGCTTGAGCGGCTTCACCCCCAAGGGCCTGAGCCTGCTGCAGATTGCCGGCGCCAGCGCGCTGGAGATCAGCGCCTGCCGCATCAAGGCCTACACGGGCGAGGGCCTGCCGGCGCGTCTGAAGCAGGTGTTTGAGCTGCTGCCCGACTTCAAGTCCTTGCAGTCCAGCTTCGAGGTCAAGGAAGGGCGGGTGTTCGAGCCGCTCGATCTGCGGGTGGCCGAGGCCTTTGCCCAGCTCAGCGCAGCCCAGCGCAAGAGCCTGGGAGCCCAGATCGCCAACTACCTGCGCATGGCCGACACGGGCGCCTTGGCGCTGGCCCCCGAGGAGCGCGAGGCGCTGCAGCAGTTCCAGCGAGAGCTGCAAGATGAACAGGTGCCGGCTCAGCAGCTGCTGGCCACACTGGAGCGCTGGCGTGTCGGTGTGCTCTTGAGCCAGGGTGGCTCGGCCCTGACCCTGGCCGATGCACGCGCGGACACCTTGTTGGCCGACAACCTGTTCCACGGCCAGCTGGCCTTGTACGGCGACGCCAGCCTGCCCGAGTTCCCGCAAGCTCTGTTCCAGGGCCTGAGCCAGGCCCTGAAGGCCGGACGGGTCAGCTTGGCCCATGGCAACGGCCGGCTGCGCCTGCGCAACAACCGCTTGCGTGGCGTGCGCCTGGCGGACGAATGGGTTCAGCGCATCGACAGCTTGATCAAGAACGGCGGTGTGCTGGATGGGTGCTACCGCAGCCTGGTGGGCGATGCCAATATCGCCAGCGCCCTGAGCCTGGATCTGCTGGCCTACGAGCTCAGCCTCAGCACCACGGCGTTCGAGCGCAACGACGATGTCGGCGTGGTCATTGCCGATCAGGGCAAGTACCTCGGCAACTTCGCCCACAACGATTTCCGGCTGTTCGCCTTCGGCCATGTGCCGGAGAAGTTCGGCAACGGGCCGCTCAATATCGTGGCGGCCTGAGCCTCGGGCCAAGGTCTGGATTGCGGCCGCGCCCGGCCGCCGCGCCCTCAGGTCTTCTTGACCTTGCCGCTCAGGGGAGCCAGCAGCTGTTGCTGGGCCAGCTCCACCAGTTCGTCCTCGGGGTAGCCGTCCACGCGCAGCAGGCGGCGTTCGTGCAGGGCGGCGCGGCGCAGGGCCTGGCTGAAATGCTCGTCGAACAGGCGCTGGTAGCTGCCGTTGCGCAGGGCATTCTGCAGGCCCAGCTGCAGGGCTTCGGCCAGCCCGGGCGCGTCCGGGCGCACGACGAAATAGTCGTCCAGCGGGTAGCGCAGGCCCAGGCCCGGCACCACCGCGAGGCCTGGGCCCACCAGCTTGCCATTGGCCAGCTCTTCCCAAATTTCGTTCAGGCCGCGCGAGAGGTAATCGCTGCGCCGCGCCTGCAGCATGCCGAACAGGCCGGCGTAGTTGGAGGCGCTGACGACCTTGAAGCCCAGGCGCTCGAACACGGGGCGGTCGGTCCAGTCGATGCCATAACCCAGGCCCAGGGCCTTGAGCTCGGACAGGTCGCGCAGCTGGGACAGAGTCTGTGCGCGCTCGGCGCGACAGAGCAGCAGGCGCAGGCCCAGCAGGCCGCGCCGCAGCGGAATGGGCACGACCAAGCCTTCGCTGGCCGGCAGGTCGCGGCGCGTGACCATGGTGACATCCAGGCGGCCCTGGCGCAGCTCGGCCATGGCGCGTAGCTGGGTGTAGTGATAGCGCTCCTCGACGCGCGGCTCGCGGCCTGACTGCTCCAGCACCAGCTGCAACAGCTGCAAGGGGTAGACGCGTCGCGGGTCCTCGCGCGGGTCGGCCACCGGAAAGCTCACACCCTTGCCCGTGCCCGTGCCCGGTAAGGCCTGGGCCCGCAGAGGCGGCACCGTGAGCAGGCTGCTGCCGGCCAGGGCCAGGAGGATGCGGCGACGATCGCTCATGCGCGTGGACGGATGCTCAGTGCCTGTGGGCGCGACGCAGCGGAGCTGGGCAGAGTGGCATGGTGGGTCCGTATCTTGGTGACTGCTGCTGCGGCGGCGCTGGCTCGGCTTGCTTGCGAGCGTGGCTTCTGGCAACGGGACAGCATTGAGCGAAAACTCGCGGGGTGTCTATCCCACCAAAGCGGGGTGTGCGCTTGCGAGCCCCGCCGTGCTGGTTGCCGCGCTCATGTGATGGTGTTGTGGGCCATCGCTGCGCTCAGCCCGGCCGGGCTTCAGGCTGTCTGGACAGTGTCAGCTAGCTTGAGTTCCAAGAGGCCCTGGTCGCTGCCGTCTGGTCAGCCGCGCTTGGCCGAGGTTTCGAGCTAGACCGCACTGGCTTTGTCACCCTGGATGCGCGCCTCCTCACGCGACTGGGCGGCCGGATTGCCGAGCAGGGCAATGTTGCGTGGCAGCCGCGCCGTCTGCCTTGCCACAATGTGCCACCCCTGCTTGCTCTGGAGCCTTCACCATGCCCTTCGACCCGCAACAGCGCTATGTCCACCTGGCCGAAGACGGCCATGCCATCGAGTTGCCCGGTGGTGATGCCTTCTGGAGCTTGCCTGCCGCACAGATGGAGGCGTTCGACCTCGGCTGGTTGGTCACTGAGTTCGAGTGCAGCGAGGACTGGCCCAATTGGGAGCGCCACCCTGAGGGCGATGAGTACGTCTACCTGCTCACCGGTTCCGTTCAGCTGCTGCTGGAACTGCCCGATGGCCTGCAAACCTTCTCCTTGGAAGGGCGAGCTGCCGCGCTCGTGCCCCGGGGTGTCTGGCACACGGCGCGGGTGAGCAGTCCCAGCCGCTTGTTGCACATCACGCGCGGCCGGGGCAGCGAGCACCGGCCGGTGCGTGCGGGCGCTGCGCCGACCATGGCCAGTTGATGCCGGTATGGGGGCGGTGCCGTTCCCGGCTCGTGCCTCCGCCTGCCTGCGGATGTAGCTGGCGTGACATCACGCTTGAATTGGTGATGGCCTTTCCTGCGTGGCATGGATTCAGTTTCGAGCCAACCGAACGCGCAGGGCCCTGTGCGGCCTGGCCGCATGGGCTGTGGTGCTTTCCAACTGCGACGCCGCACAGGCGGCCATGGCTGACCTCCTGCGCCCGGCTGTGCCGCCTGACATTCGCCTTGTTCGCTTTGCCTCGCCCAAACAGGCCGCAGCGGCCAGCCCGCCCGGCAACCAGGGCAAGTTCCGTGTGCCGCGCCGGGCAGGGCAGGCGGGGCGGCCAAGTCGCAGTCTGAGCCGATCCTGCACGGATCTGCCGGCAGCCTGCAGAGGGCGGTCGATCGCTCGTTTAGCTTGGGTACAGACGGGAGGGAGTGGCCACCTGTCGGCGATGGCATCCGACCGGGCGGGTGCACACATTCGAAACATCAGGTCAATCGCCGGGAAGCCCGCGCAGAGTATTGACTACGCCATCGAGGGTTTGGGTCTGCTTGAAGATCGATCAAGCACGACCGTGTTCTCGCAAAGATTGAAGGGAAAAGCCCGGCGAGAGCACAGCATCAACCGTCGGGCGCCCCACATCTTGCTCGGGCAGCGGCCTATTTTTGGAAAGTTTTCAGCGCCTGCTTCAAGCGCTTTCGCCCATCGCTGTTTGTTTCGCGATAGACCTTCAGGGCAAGTGCCAGGAACTGCTGCTCTCCTGGAGACAGCCCAGTTGGTTCACGCTCTACATCGAGCCAACCTGGCTCCTTGCCGCAATGCTGTTCAATCTGCCGCGCCAGCTTGTCACCGATGGGGCGTGCGCCACTCTTGGCCATCGACCATGTTGCGCCACTCATCTCGACTTGTTTAGCCCAGGTGGATTCAAGCCCCTTGGGCGGATCGCCTGCGGCGATGCGTTCTTCCGCAAAAGTCTGGAAGAGCGCGATGGCGTTGAGTCGGCGGAACGTAGTGATGCTGGACACGGCTGGTGTTGTTAAAACACTTCACATGCATTCTATGTGATCGAATGTGTTGACGAACCCGTGAACACTCTTCACAATTCTCCTATTCGTTGATTCACCCCAACCTGCCAGATCTCATCATGCTCCGCACAGTCTCCATCGCCAACGCCAAACGACCCATGTCGGTCGAGATGGCTTTGTGCGTCGCTGCGGGTCGCCATGAGTTCGCGATGCCGCTCGCACTGAGCCAGCCGCGGCATGACCGATTTGAGGGTGACTCACCGTTACCGGGAGGAACTTCAGCCTACTGAAGTTCTTACATTGCAGGGATCCATCTCCGATCCCCTGAGGCCCGGTCTCCTGCAGGAACCGGGCTTTTTGTTTGGCTCTTGCAAATCGGATTGATGCCCTCTCGGGTGTGCCCGTGCACAAGCACCGGCCAGCTCGGTGTGCATGTGTGCCAAGCAGGTTCTGCAGACGGAGCCGGCATGCAGCGATCTCGGCAACCATGCCGAGATCGCGTGCGGACACAGCCGAGAGTGCATGGCCTCGTTAGCTCAGCGGAGCAGAGCGCCGGTCTACGAAGCCGGAGGCCGGAGGTTCGAATCCTCCACGAGGCGCCAGTTTTCTTTTCTGTCCCGTTGGACTTCCGGTGAGGTCCTCGGCCCTTCAAGCCGAAGAGGCGGGTTCAACTCCCGCACGGGATGCCAAACCCAAGCCTGTCGTCGAGCTCTCGTTTCGATAGGCGCAAACCGGCCGCAAAGATTGGGCGGCGTCGGAACCCGTCACCGACAACCCTTGGGAGCACGACCCGTGTGTGGCGCAAGTGGAAAGCGCAACTGCTTTGGGAGCAGAACCGCCATCACTACCAGCGTTGAGCAGCGCTGCCGCCCATTGGTCAGCCGTGGCGTCGCTCTGCTGGAAGAGAAGAGCACTAAGCCTTGAACCCGCTGGGCGCAGCTGCAAGCTTCGCCGCCTTCGCCATTGAATTTCAGTCGTGCCCAGTCGCAGAAAGGAGGACGCCATGCACGATGTATTGCAGTTGGACATCACCGGCCAGCCCCAGGCCTGGATCTCGGTCGAGCAGGGGGCGGTCCATGTGGCCTCCCGCTCCGTGGCCTGGTCGCTCGGTGATACGCCGCTGGCCATCCTGCGCGGCGGCATGAACCTCCACTCCGGCCTTCAGTCCAGGATTGAAGTTCCAGCCATCCTGGCCTTGAGCGGCGGTTCGCGCTTGAACCTCTTCGAGCGAGAGCCGGGCTTCAACAAGCTCAAGCTGATCCGGCGTGACCGACAGACCTGTGCCTACTGTGGCGATGCGCATGACCTGCGCGAACTCACGGTCGACCACATCCTGCCGGCCTCGCGTGGCGGCCCTCTCAGCTGGATGAACACGGTCGCTGCCTGCCGCGCCTGCAATGCGCGCAAGGCCGACCGCACGCCGGAGGAGGCCAGGATGCCGCTGCTGTTCACGCCTTATGTGCCCAGCCGCTTCGAGGACTTCCTGCTCAAGGGCAGGCGGATTCGTGCGGACGTGCATGAGTGGCTGGCCGCACGGCTGCCGAAAGAATCGCGCCTGAGTTGATCCACGAGGTCGGCCCAGGCGCCAACAGATCTGCCTTGGAAGGCAGGGCTCACAGGTAGGGGGTACCACCCCACCGGTGCGCTGTGGCCGGGTCCGTCCCGTCGCTGCGGCGCATGCCGCTCTGCTGGAAGAGGCCGATACGGTGAAGCACGGTTGTCCCGCAAGGGTCCGGGTTCGACTCCCGGTTTCGCCACCACTGGATAGCTCAGTCGGGTAGAGCAACGGATTTGGAATCCGTGTGTCGTGGGTTCGACTCCCACTCCACACATGGCCTGTCACGCCAGTGAAAAACGGTCGAAAGACCACCCCGCCGAACGTGCCGGTCTGCCTTCGGGTTTGAACGGCATCAGCGCGGCCACCTGTGCTTCGGGCACGCGGGGTCTGCGTCCACGGCCAGTCCGAGGCTTGTCCAGAAAGGGCATGCCGACGACGCACCGTGGCACCCAGTCCCAGGCATCCGAGGTCCGTGTCCGCGCTGTAACGGCACCCTATTTGAAACACACGCTGCAACAAGGAGAACACCATGACGATCAAGCGTGTCAATGTGAAGAAGAACGAGCGCGGCCTGCTGCTGCGCAATGGCGACTTCGAGCGTGTGCTGCAACCTGGCACACATTGGCTCCTGTCTGGACTGGATCGGCTTCAGGTCGAACTGGTCGCCATCGTAGCTCCGGCTTTCGTGCACCCGCTGACTGACTACTTGCTGGCCAAGGAGCCGGCGGTGGTCGAGACCGAGTTCGTTCGTGTCGAGTTGAATGCGACGCAGGTCGGTCTGCGCAGCGAAAACGGTGTGCTTGTCGAGCTGCTGCCGCCTGAAACCCGCCGGCTGTACTGGAAGGGCTTGGTGGATGTGCAGGTGGAGGTGATCGACCTGGCCAGCACCAAAGAACTGTCGCCTGCACTCACCGCCCGCCTGTTGCAGACCCAGCTGCGTCCGCGCAGCATCACCGGCTTGGCTGGTGTGCTGCAGGTGGTCGTGCCGGAACATGGAGCGGGCATTCTGTGGGTCGACGGCAAGATCGAGCGCTTGCTCGGTGCAGGCTCGTTCGCCTTCTGGAAGTTCAATCGCAGTGTGAACGTGGAGCTGGTGGACCTGCGCTTGCAGTCCGTTGAAGTCTCGGGCCAGGAAATCCTGACCCGAGACAAAGTGGCGCTGCGACTCAATCTCTCGGCTACCTGGCGTTATTCGGACGTGCTCAGCGCCTACAAGGCGCTGGCCAAGCCGGCCGAGCACCTGTACCGCGAGCTGCAGCTGGGCTTGCGCGCCGCGGTGGGCACGCGCTCGCTCGATGAGCTTCTTGAGAATAAGAGTGTCATCGACGAGGTCGTGACCGCGCAGGTGAAGGACAAGCTCGCCGCTCTCGGGCTCGAGCTGACCAGCGTTGGCGTCAAGGACATCGTGCTGCCGGGCGAGATGAAGACCATCCTCGCTCAGGTGGTGGAGGCCGGGAAGGCGGCCGAAGCCAACGTGATCCGCCGCCGCGAGGAAACCGCTGCAACGCGCTCGCTGCTGAACACCGCCAAGGTGATGGAGGACAACCCCGTCGCCCTGCGCCTCAAGGAACTGGAAACCCTGGAGCGCGTGGCGGAACGCATTGACAAGATCTCCGTCTTCGGAGGTCTGGACCAGGTGCTCAACGGGCTTGTGAAGCTGCGCTGATCACCGCCCTGGCCGGGCGCGATTTGAATGTCGCCCGGCCGGGGCTCTACATTGGAAACAAGATCATGGAACAAGAACAAACTCAACATATCCACGAAGACGTCCCCGGCGGTGTGCCGCTGAAGATGTGGACGCGTGGCGTGCCCATCGAGCCCGAAGCCAAGCGCCAACTCACCAACGCGGCACGCCTGCCCATCGTCTTCAAGCATGTGGCTGCGATGCCGGACGTGCACTTCGGTATCGGCGCTACCGTGGGTTCGGTCATCCCGACCATCAAGGCCATCATTCCGGCCGCCGTGGGCGTAGACATCGGTTGCGGCATGATGGCCTGCAAGACCACGCTGCGCGCTGAGGACCTGCCCGACAACCTCGCCCCACTGCGCGCGGCGATTGAGCGAGCGGTGCCGCATGGACGCGCGCCAGGCAACCGTGACCCGGGTGCCTGGCAGAAACCGCCAGGTTCAGTGGACACAGCTTGGGCGCAGCTCGAGCCCGAATTCAAGGGAATCTGCCGCAGCTATCCCAAGCTGGAGAAAACCAACCACCACAAGCATCTGGGCACGCTCGGAAGCGGCAATCACTTCATTGAGGTCTGCCTCGACGAGGCTGGTGCCGTTTGGTTCATGCTGCACTCGGGCTCGCGAGGCGTGGGCAATGCCATCGGCACCATGTTCATCGAACTGGCCAAGAAGGACGCGATGCGCCACCAGGCCAACCTGCCGGATCGCGACCTTGCTTACTTCGAGGAAGGCAGTCGCTACTTCGGCGACTACGTGCGCGCTGTGAGCTGGGCCCAGAAGTACGCGGCGATGAACCGCGAGGTCATGATGCGCCGCGTGATCGAAGCAGCGAAGACGGTGCTGCACAAGAGCTTCCAGAGCCATATCGAGGCGGTGAACTGCCACCACAACTATGTGCAGCGCGAGCAGCACTTCGGCGAAGACGTGTTCGTCACCCGCAAGGGCGCAGTGAGTGCCAAGGCTGGCCAACTGGGCATCATCCCAGGCAGCATGGGCGCACGCAGCTTCATTGTGCGTGGCAAGGGCAATCCGGAGTCTTTCGAATCCTGCTCACATGGCGCCGGCCGTGTCATGAGCCGTGGCGATGCCAAACGCAGCTTCACCCTGGCCGACCATCGTGCCGCCACTGAAGGTGTGGAATGCCGCAAGGACAAAGACGTACTTGACGAGACGCCGGCGGCCTACAAGGACATCGACGCCGTCATGGCCGCGCAAGCGGACCTGGTCGACGTGGTGCATACCCTGAAGCAGGTGGTTTGTGTGAAGGGCTGAACTTCTGGGTTGATCGATACCACCATACCGATGCAAAGGTCGCTCAACCCGCGCTCGGCCTCAGTCGGGCATGCGCCCTGGAATCGTTCGATGCTGCAGGGCGGTTTTGCGCTGGTTGGAGCCGGTTAACCAGTGGCCACGCTGAATGTGGCCTCAGCCGGCATCCATCACCGCAGCTGCCCCTCCCACACAGCTCCCCGCCCGCGTTCCCCAAGCGCGACAGCTCACTTCGAAACTTTGACTTCACGCCGTTCGCTGCCGCCCCCTGAGACTTCGATAATTTGCCAGTCACTTCGAAACTTTGTTCTCAGCCTCCTTCATCATGACCCTGCGCTACCAAATCATTCCCGTCACAGCGTTCCAGCAGAACTGTTCCCTGGTCTGGTGTGACGAGACGCTGGAGGCGGCGGCGATCGACCCTGGCGGCGATCTCGCGCGCATCCGGGCGGTGGTGCAGCAGCAGGGGGTGACGCTCCAGGCGATCTGGTTGACCCATGCACACATCGACCATGCCGGCGGCACGGGGCAGCTCTCGCGTGAGCTGCAGCTGCCCATCATCGGGCCGCATCCGGGCGATCAGTTCTGGATCGATGGGCTGCCGCAGCAGAGCCAGATGTTCGGTTTCCCCGCCGCCGAGCCCTTCACGCCGACACGCTGGCTGGCCGACGGCGATACCGTGCAGATCGGCCGGCAGACCTTGAACGTGCGCCATTGCCCGGGTCACACGCCGGGCCATGTGGTGTTCCATTCACCCGAGATTGCGCGCGCCTTTGTGGGCGATGTGCTGTTTGCCGGCAGCATCGGCCGCACGGATTTTCCCGGTGGAGACCACGCCACCTTGCTCGCCTCGATTCGCGAGCGACTCTGGCCCATGGGTGACGAGACCGTGTTCATCCCTGGCCACGGGCCGGAGAGCAGCTTCGGCGCCGAGCGGCGCAGCAACCCGCATGTGCGGGATCGCTGAGGCGTCTCAGCTCATAGCTGGCCGTGGACGCGCAGTGACTCCAGCCGCAGGCTCAGGCTTTGCTCCAGCTGGCTGAGCTGGGTCTGCAGATCGCGTCGCAGGGCCTCGTCTTCGCAGCTGGCGATGCGGGCTTGCAGCGCCGCCTTGTCGCGAAACAGGCCCACCTCGGCCGGCGCGTGGCCTGCGTTCTTCAGGATCTTGAAGCTCATGCGCAGGCTCTCCGGCGTGGCCTGCCAGGCCTCGTCCTCGGGCAAGGGTTGCCCAAAGCCTTGGGCTGATTGCAGTTCGCCCGACTTCAGTGCTGCTTGCAGGTGCTGGGCAATTTCCTCGTCACGCATGACTTGACCCTTCAGCTCTCGCTGGGTGACTGGCTTGGCAACAGGCCTTGCCAGCGCCCAGTGTAGAAGAAGACAAGACTTCGGGCGGGCGACATGCGCCCCGCGGCCGCGCTGCGTCGGCGCGTGAATAAACCCAGCCACCGAGTTGCGGGGGGTGTGGGCAGGCCAGGCGCCGGCAAAATCCGCATCCGGTCAAACCCGCATCCGGCGATGGGCGGCGCACCGTCCGGGGCTTGGGCTCAAGCCCTCTGCCGGAACCGCGGGGACCCAGAACAAGCCTGTGCCCGATCGAGCATGGCATCGATGCAGTCCACCCCTGAGGGAGAAAGAACCCACCATGTCCACGTCGAAATCCATCCTCCGCAAGACCTTGATCGGCGCCGCAGCGGCGCTGACGCTGATCTCTGCCCAAGCCGGCCCGGTGAGCCTGAGTTATTCAGGCGTGGGCACCAGCAGCTGGTGGGCTTCAGCCAAGGCCACTGGCACCGGCACTTTTGAAACCAATTCGGGCAGCTACAGCGGCGCGATTGCCCTGGCCGATCTGAAGAGCTTCAGCTTTCAGCTGAAGATTGAGCTGAGCGGTGCCACGGAAACCTACACCTACCAGCTGAGCGATCTGGAGGACTTCACGGCCGAGGTGAGCGGTGGCAGCTTCACCAGCCTGACGCTGGATTCGAACCTTGTGCACGGCACCCCGAATGGCTGGCAAAGCCTGAGCATCCTGGGCTTGGGCGTCAACCAAGCCCGCAGCCACCATTTCGACATTCCCGGCCCCTTCACCATCGGTCAGCTGAGCGCGACCCTGGGCCCGGACAACCATGTGCCCGAGCCGGCGACCCTGGCCCTGACCCTGGCCGCCCTGGGTCTGGCGGGTGTGGCCGGGCGCCGTAAAAAGGCCTGATCCTCTCGGGAGAGGGGGCCACGGGCGCGCCTGACGCTGCCCGAGAGCGCGCCGCGCGGCACTGCCGCCGGCGCGCTCATGTTTTCGGCAGCTGGCTTTCAGAATCGGCAGACCGCCGAGCCGCTGAGCTTGGGTTTGATGGCCGCTCCGGCCCCATCCGCGCTGCTGCGGCTCGCTGCTCAAGAAGGAAACCGTTCGCCATGAAAGACTTTGCTGCCTCCTCCACCCTGGCCCGCCGTGGCCGCGCCGCCCTGGCCTCGGGCTTGCTGGCGCTGATGGCCATCAACCCGGGCCTGTCGCTGGCAGCGGACGCCAGCGCGCCCGACATCTTGATCCGTGAGCTCTCGCAAGAGACGGTGGAAGCCATCAAGGCCGACAAGGCCATCCAGGCCGGTGACTTGCAGCGCATCGTCAAGCTGGTCGACGAAAAAATCATGCCGCACGTGGACTTCGACAAGACCACGCGCAGCGCCCTGGGCCGCCACTGGAACCAGGCCACGCCCGAGCAGCGCGAGCGTCTGAAGACCGAGTTCAAGGGCTTGCTGCTGCGTGTGTACGCCGGTGCGCTCTCGCAGTTCAAGGATCAAACCATCCGCCAAGCGCCGCTGCGCCCGGGCGCCACGGAGGGCGGCCAGGTCGAGATCAAGACCCAGATCGTCGGCAAGGGCGAGCCGGTGCAGCTGAACTACAGCCTCGAGAAGTCGGAGGCCGGCGTCTGGAAGATCTGGGACTTCAATGTGCTCGGCGCCTCCATGGTGCAGACCTACCGCAATCCCTTTGCGCAGGAAGTCAATGCCAACGGCATCGAAGGCTTGATCAAGATGCTGGCCGAGAAGAACAAGAAGCCGCTGCCGGCCAAGGCCTGAACTCAGCGGGTCAGGGGACGGCTGGCCACAAAGCCGGCCAGTTCGCCCATCAGCCGGCGCAGGCGGCGCTGTGCCGCTTCATCGCGCAGCGCCAGTGCGTCATCAAAGTCGCCGTCGTCCAGGGTCAGGCGCGTCGGCGCCAGCCAGGCACGCAGCTCCTGCACGCAATGGGCCATGCCGCCCAGGGGTGAGCTGTCGGACAGGCTCACCAGGCCGACCGCACAGCCTTGCAGATAGGGCCGCGGGTCGCGGGCCAGCAGCTGCATGAAGTCCAGCGCGTTCTTGAAAACCCCGCTCATGGCGCCGTGGTAGGCCGGGCAGGTCCAGAGCATTGCGTCGGCGCTGCGGAATGCCGCGACCAGGCGCTGCAGCGAAGCCTGGTGTTCGGCCGGGTAGTCCGCCAGCGCCCAGTCGGGCCGGTACATGGGCAGCTGCAGCTCGCGCACATCGAGGGTTTCACAATTCAGCCCCAGTTCAGCCGCCATGGCCATGCCGGCGCGCAGGGCCGCTGCCGACAGAGAGGCGGCTCGCAGGCTGCCGCCTAGGCCGACGATCTTGCCGCGCGGTTGATGTGTGGCTGGTTGCGTGTCACTCATGCTTGGATTCCGAAATGGTCGAGCAAGGCCTGTTGACAGGCCGCTTCCGAAGGCAGCAGGCTTTCGGTCTTGAGGCCTTCGGCCGAGGTGAGGATCAGGCGCAGATCGCTGAGGCTGATGCGGCCGCCATCGTCGGTGGCCCGCGAGCAGATGCGCTTGCGCGTGAAGTGCGAGTCGGGCGAGCTTTGGTGGAAGCGGCACATCGGCTCGAAATCACTCAAGTCTCGTGCCTGCAAGTTGAAGCGGTATTCGTCGCTCCAGCTCGCGCAGGCCTCGTGCTCAGCGGGGAGTTGCTGCAGTGTGCGAACGCCGCCCAGCGCCTGAATGCGGTAGACATGGCGGCCCTGCCGGCTCGGCGCTGCCTTGGGTTCAAGCGGCAGCGGCTGCAGAAAGCAATCGCCGAAACCGACATCGACCAGATGGTCGCCCTCGTCCAGATGCACGGCGAGGCAGAGGTGGTCGAACTCCGGCCCAAACGTGCTGTCGGCTCCTGCCACCTGCGCTGAGAGCAAGCTGACCCGGTAGCCCAGCTCACGCAGCAGCGCCGCGAACAAGCCGTTCAGCTCGTAGCAAAAGCCACCGCGGCGCTGCTCGACGATCTTGCGGAACAAGGCGGTCTCTTCGAGGACGATGGCTTCGCCCCGATGGATGCTGAGGTTCTCAAACGGGATCTGGCGCAGATGGGCCCATTGCAAGGCGGCCAGGGTGGCGAGATCGGGCTGGCGGTCGCCGCAGTAGGCCAAGCGCTGCAGATAGGCGTCAACGTTCATGCTCATGGGACACCATTGTGCGCAAGTGCGGCGCCCTCGCCCAAGGTCATGGCCGCTGGGCATGGCGGACTCTTTTCCAGAGCCGACCCAGTTCTGTGCTTGAATTTGGCCCGGCGCGAGGAACGCCGACCTTCGGCCAGAACAAGACCCTATCCCTTCCATGAGCGCACTCCCATCCACCGACATCACCCCCGGCCTGCTGGTCCTGCACGGCAACCGTGCCGAGCTGCTGGGCGATGCGGTGTTCGAGTGGCTGCGCCGCAGCCCTTTGCGCCCGCTGGAAGAAGAAGTGCTGCTGGTGCAGAGCAATGGCGTGGCCGAGTGGCTGAAGATGCAGCTGGCCAGCCAACGCGGCATTTGTGCCGCCACCCGCGTGGAGCTGCCCGCCCGCTTCATGTGGCGCAGCTACCGCCAGCTGCTGGGCCGCGAGACGGTGCCGCCGCAGTCGCCGCTGGACAAGCTGCCGCTGACCTGGCGGCTGATGCGCTTGTTGCCCGAACTGCTGGAATCAGCGGCAAGGTCCGATCCGCAAGCGGCCGAGGTTTATGCGCCCCTGGCCGATTTTCTGCAGCGCGGTGGCCTGGACCGGCGCCTGCAGCTGGCCCAGCGCCTGGCTGATTTGTACGACCAGTACCAGATCTACCGCAGCGACTGGCTGGACGCTTGGGGCCTTGGCCAAGATGTGCTGCCTGCCCAGCTGGCCCCGGCGGGCGAACAGCCGGACCTGCGCCAGGCCCCGCCCCTGGCGCCCGATCAACGCTGGCAGGCCTGGCTCTGGCGCGCCTTGCTGCAGCCGCTCTCGGCGGCCGAGCGGGCCGGCACGCGGCCGGTGCTGCACCAGCGCTTCATGCAGGCCTTGCAGGATGAGCGCCAGCCGCCGCGCGGCCTGCCGCGCCGCCTGGTGCTGTTCGGCATGACCCATGTGCCGCAGCAGACCCTGCAGGCCCTGGCCGCGCTGGCTCGCCATTGCCAGGTCATCCTGGCCCTTCCCAACCCCTGCCGCTACCACTGGGCCGACATCATCGACGGCCGCGAGCTGCTGCGCCAACAGCTTCGCGAGCAGCGCCGCCGCCAGCCCCTGCGCCAGGGCCGCGATCTGGCCGAGCTGCCGCTGGAGGAGATGCATGCCCACGCCCACCCCTTGCTGGCCGCCTGGGGCCGCCAGGGCCGCGACTTCGTGCGCGCGCTCGATGCCTTTGATGATGCGGCGCAGACCCAGGCCCGCTTTCCCGCGGCCAAGATCGACCTCTTCGATGAAGCTGCCGCTGAAGGCGAGGGCGGCAGCCTGCTGCAGCAGGTGCAGGCCCGCATCCGTGACCTGGTGCCCCTGGCCGAACATGCCGGCTACGGCCGCAGTGCGCCCGAGCCGGCCCTGCTGCAGGACCGCTCCATCGTCTTCCACATCGCCCACGGTGCCCAGCGCGAGGTTGAGATCCTGCACGACCAGCTCTTGAGCCTGCTGGCCGCGCCGCCACCGCCGGGCCTGCCGAAGCTGCAGCCGCGCGACATCGTCGTCATGCTGCCTGATGTCGAGGGCTTTGCGCCGGCCATCCGCTCGGTCTTCGGCCAGTACGCGCGCAGCGATGCGCGCCACATTCCTTTCGACATTGCCGACTTGAGCGAGCGCGGCAACAACCCGCTGATGGTGGCGCTGGAGTGGCTGCTGCGACTGCCGCAGGCGCGCTGCACCGCCAGCGAGCTGCGCGATCTGCTCGATGTGCCGGGCCTGGCCCAGCGCTTCGGTCTGGAGCCGGCCGATCTGCCGCGCCTGGCGCAGTGGATCAGCGGCGCCGGCATCCGCTGGGGCCTGAACGCCGAGCAGCGCGCCAGCCTGGGCCTGGCGGCCTGCGGCGAGCAGAACAGCTGGGCCTTCGGCCTGCGCCGCATGCTGCTGGGCTTTGCCAGCGGCCAGGGCGAGGCCTTCCAGGGCATCGAGCCCTACGGAGAAATCGGCGGGCTGGAGGCGCATCTGGCCGGGTCGCTCGCCGATCTGCTCGGCGCCTTGCTGGACTGGCAGGCGCAGAGCGCCAGCCTGGCCACGCCGGCCGAATGGGCGGCGCGCGGCCGCGCCTTGCTGGAGACTTTCTTCGAAGCCAGCGACGAGCGCGAACGCCTGAGCCTGGCGGCGCTGAACGCCGGCCTCTCGGCCTGGCTGGAGGCCTGCGAGGCGGCCGGTTTCGTGGATCAGCCGGTGGACCTGGCCGTGGCCCGCGAAGCCTGGCTGGACGGGGTGGACGAGCCGGGCCTGAACAAGCGCTTCCGCGCCGGTGGCGTCACCTTCTGCACCTTGATGCCCATGCGCGCCGTGCCCTTCGAGGTGGTCTGCCTGCTCGGCATGAACGATGGCGACTACCCGCGCCGCAGCACGCGCAGCGATTTCGATTTGATGGGCCTGCCCGGCCAGCTGCGCCCGGGCGACCGCTCGCGTCGGCTGGACGACCGCCAGCTGCTGCTGGAGGCCTTGCTCTCGGCGCGGCGCCAGCTCTACATCAGCTGGAGCGGCCGCAGCGCGCGCGACAACAGCGAGCAGCCGCCCTCGGTGCTGGTCTCGCAGCTGCGCGACTACCTGGCCGCCGGTTGGGGTCAGGGCTTGCCCGAGGCGCTCAGCACCGAGCACCCGCTGCAGCCCTTCAGCCGCCGCTATTTCGAGCAGCCGGCCGACCCGCGCCGTTTCACGCATGCCCGCGAGTGGCGCGATGCGCATCTGCAGGCGGAGCCCTTGAGCAGCGAGCCCATCGGCATGGATGCTGCGGCCGAGGAGGAGCAAGCGCCGCTCAAGCTCGCCACCCTGGTCAGCTTTCTGCGCAACCCGGTGCGCGAGTTCTTCCGCCGCCGGCTCAATGTGCATTTCGAGGATGCGGAGGACGAGGCCGGCGAGGACGCCGAGGCCTTTGCGCTCGATGGCTTGCAGGACCACAGCCTGCTGGCCGGCTTGCTGGACCAGGTGCTCAATGCCCAGGAGCAGCGCCTGCAAAGCGCTGCGCCGCCACTCAATCAGGGTGATCTGGCCGCGCTGATCTGCCTGCAGGCCGCCCGCCTGCAGCGCGCCGGCCGCCTGCCCATGGCCGAGCTGGGCCGGCGTGAGGAGCAACGCCTGGCCGAGGAACTCCTGCCCATGCTCGACCGCTGGCTGCGCCTGCAGGCCGACTACCCCGATGCCGCGCCCAAGGCCCCGCTGCGCCTGGGCCCGCTGGACGATTGGCTCGACGGGCTGCAACAGGCCGGCGAAGGCCTGTTTGCCGAGCGCGTGTGGCTGCAGCTGCTGCCCAGCCGCCTGTGCGGCAAGGCCGCAGCCAAAGGCAAGCCGCCGGCGCTGCGCATGGAGCGCCTGATCGCCCCCTGGGTGCGCATGTTGGCGGCCAGCAGCTGCGGGTTCGACACCGTGCCCGGCGTGCTGGTCGGGCGCGATGCCTGGTTGCAGCTGCAGCCGCTGGGCCAGGAGGAGGCGCAGCCCCTGCTGGCCGATCTGATCGCCCTGTGGCAGCAAGGCATGCAAGAACCGCTGCCGCTGGCGCCCAAGACGGCGTTGGCTTTCCTCGATGCGGAGAAAGGCAAGCCGGCCGAGGTCTTCGAGGGCGGCAGATTTGCCTCGGCGGGGCGCCAGGCCATGCCGGGCGAGGGTGAGGAGATGAGCCTCACCCGCGTCTACCCGAGCTACGCCGCACTCAGCGCCGACGGCCGCTTTGCCGATCTGGCCCAGCGCCTCTTCGGCCCACTGCGGGCCTGGGCTGAGCAAGGTGTGGTGATGCAGCTGCATGAAGCCGTGCAGGGCGATGTGTCGAACCTGGAAGCCCAGCCATGAGCGAGACCGTGAACACGCCGGGCATTGCACTCGACCCCCTGAGCTTCCCGCTCTGGGGCAGCCGCCTGATCGAGGCCAGCGCCGGCACCGGCAAGACCTGGACGATTGCGGCCCTCTACCTGCGCCTGGTGCTGGGCCATGGCGGCGAGGAGGCGGCGTTTGAGCGCCCGCTGCAGCCGGCCGAGATTCTGGTGATGACCTTCACCCGCGCGGCCACGCGCGAGCTGTCCGACCGCATCCGCGCGCGCCTGCTGGAAGCGGCGCGGGTGTTCCGCGGCGAGATGGCCGCCCCCGATGGGCTGCTGCAAGCCCTGCTGGAGGCTTACCCGGAGGGCCCCGGCCGCCGCGCTGCCGCCTGGCGCCTGGCCGCCGCGGCCGAGGGCATGGACGAAGCGGCCGTGCACACCATCGACGCCTGGTGTCAGCGCATGCTGCGCGAGCATGCCTTCGACAGCGGCTGCCTGTTCGACGAAGAGCTGGTGGCCAACGAGCGCCTGCTGCTGGACGGCGCCACCCAGGACTACTGGCGCCAGCAGGTCTACCCGCTGGCCGGCGAACAGCTGGATGCCGTGTTCGAGGTCTGGCCCGGTGTGGCAGCGCTCGGCGCCGATGCCCAGGCCTTGATGGACCAGGAGTTGGACCAGGCGAGTGAGGGCGTCGGTTTTGAGCAGGCGCTGCCGGGCTCGCTGGGCGGCCTGGTCGAGCAGCTGCAAACTCGGCGGCGCGAAGCGCTGGCCTTGTTGAAGGACGGCTGGGTGGAGCGCGCCGAGGCCATGCAGTTGTGGCTGGACCTGCAGCTTGCGTCCAAGGACTGCGCTTTCAACAAAACCAAGCTGCACCAGCGCTACTACACGCCCTGGCTACAAACCTTGGCCGCCTGGGCGCAAGACCCGGCGCAGGAGTCCATGGATCTGAAGAAGGGCAGCACCCGCCTGCTGCCCTCGGGCCTGGAGGAAGCCTTGAAGCCTGGTGCTGCGCTGCCTGAACTGCCGCCCGAGTTCGCCGCCTTCGAAGAGTTGCTCGCCGGCCTGGCCGCCTTGCCCTCGGCCAGCGCGCCCCTGCGTCTGCATGCGGCCCTGCACATCCGCGATCGCCTGGCCGAGCTCAAGCGCCAGGACGGCAGCTTCGGTTTTGCCGACATGCTGCAGCGCCTGGACGAGGCCCTCGATGAAGCGCGGCATGGCGAGCACGCGCGCCGCCTGCGCGAGCGCATGCGGGCCCAGTACCCGGCGGCCTTGATTGATGAGTTCCAGGACACCTCGCCGCTGCAGACCCGCATCTTCGATCGGCTCTACCGCATCGCCGACAACGCGCGCGACAGCACGCTCTTGCTGATCGGTGACCCCAAGCAATCGATCTACGGTTTCCGTGGCGCCGATATTTACAGTTATCTGTACGTGCGCCGCCAGACTGAAGGGCGCCACTACCTGCTGGGCACCAACCACCGCTCGACGCAAGCCCTGGTTCAGGCCGTCAACACCGTGTTCGCGCGTGCCGAGGCCTTTGACGCCGGCGCCTTCTTGCTGGGCAGCGCGGGGCAGGCCAGCCCCTTGCCCTTCCAGCCCGTGGCGGCGCGTGGCCGGGGCGAGGTGTTCGTCAGCAGCCGCGGTGCTGTGCCGGCACTGCAGCTGTGGCTGGACCTGGATTTGCAAGACGGCCGTGCCAGCCAGCAGCGCTTTGGCGAGGTCTGCGCCGAGACCATCGTCGGCCTGCTCAACGATGAGAAAGCCGGTTTCTTGAATGAAACCCAGGGCAGCTTCCAGCGCCTGCGTCCGGCCGACATCGCCGTGCTGGTGCGCAATGCCCGCGAGGCCTCGGCCGTGCGCGAGGCCATGCGGCGCCGTGGCCTGGCCTCGGTCTATCTGTCGGACAAGGACTCGGTCTTCGCCAGCGATGAGGCCCGCGACCTGCTGGCCTGGCTGCGTGCCGTGGCTTCGCCGCTCGATGCCCGCCTGGTGCGCGCCGCCCTGGCCAGCCCCACCCTGGGCCTGAGCCTGGCCGAGCTGGCGGAACTGGCCCGCGACGACGAAGCCTTTGATCTGCGCAGCGAGCAGCTCAAGGCCTTGCACAGCGTCTGGCAGCAGCAAGGCGTCTTGAGCATGTTGCGCCAGACCCTGCACCGCCTGCAGCTGCCCAGCCGCTGGCTGGCCGCGGGCCTGACGTTGCAGGTCAGCGGTGAGCGCCGCCTGACCAATGTGCTGCACCTGGCCGAGCTCTTGCAGGCGGCCAGCAGCCAGCTGGATGGCGAGCAGGCCCTGATCCGCTGGCTGGCGGCCCAGATCGCCGAGCCCGGCAGCTCCGGCGGCGAGGAGCAGATCGTGCGCCTGGAGAGCGATGCCGATCTGGTCAAGGTGGTGACGGTGCACAAATCCAAGGGCCTGGAATACCCGCTGGTCTTCCTGCCCTTTGCCGCCAGCTTCCGCGTCGTGGACAAGCGCCGCGCGCGCTACGTCAAGCTGGAGCAGCAGCTGCATCTGGAGCCCGACGCCGAGCAGATCGCCGCCGCCGATCTGGAGCGTCAGCGCGAGGACCTGCGCCTGTTCTATGTGGCCCTGACCCGCGCCCGCCATGCCCTGTGGCTGGGCGTTTCGGCCCTGAAGGTGGGGCAGAGCGACGATTGCCAGGTGCACCGCAGCGCCCTGGGCTATGTGCTCGGTGGCGGTGTGCCGCAGACACCGGAGGAGCTCTGGACCTCGGCCGAGGATCTGGCCGCAGGCGATCCTGCGGGCATTCACTTGAACCGCCTGATCTACCGCCCGGACTGGCCCCGCAGCGCCCTGCAAGCGCGCGAGTCGGCGCCGCCGCTGCGCGAGGCCGAGGTGTACGAGGCCCAGTTCGAGCGCCGCTGGACTGTCAGCAGCTTCTCGGCCCTGGTGCGCGCGCTGAGCAGCGCCAAGGCGCCGGCGCTGGATGCCGGCCGCCTGATCAGCGACGCCGCCGCGCGTGACGACGAAGACCGCCTGGCTGACCCCGAGGCGGCGGCCCTGGCGGCGCTGGCACCAGCCGAAACCCAAACCGCAAGCAGCGTCAGCGTGCTGCCCGCCTGGCACCGCTTCCCGCGCGGCGCCTTTGCTGGCAATTTCCTGCACGATCAGCTGGAATGGTTGGCCGGTGAGGGCTTTGCCCTGGCCGAGTCCCCAGCTCTGCAAGCCCAGCTGCGGGCGCGCTGCGAGCGCCAGGGCTGGGGCAATTGGTCGGACGAGGTCTTGAGCTGGTTGAATCGCCTGCTGCAAACGCCGCTGCCGCCGCTGAGCGAGGGCGCTTCGCTCGCGCGCCTGGACGCGCTGCTGCCGGAAATGGAGTTCTGGTTCCCCAGCAGCGGGCTGAGCTCGCAGTCTATCGACGCGCTCTGCCGCCAGCATCTGCTCAGCGGCCGGCCGCGCCCGGCCCTGCCCGAGCGGGCGCTGCAGGGTTTGATGATGGGCTTTGCCGACCTGGTGTTCGAGCAGGGCGGGCGTTTCTGGGTGCTGGACTACAAGTCCAACGCCCTGGGTGAGCGCGATGCCGATTACGACCATGAGGCCCTGGAAGCCGCCATGGCCGAGCACCGTTATGACGTGCAGGCCGCCCTCTACCTGCTGGCCCTGCATCGCCTGCTGCGCCAGCGCCTGGGCGAGCATTACGACCCGGCCCAGCACCTGGGCGGCGCGCTTTATCTCTTCATGCGCGGCATGGACGGGCCCGAGGCCGGCTGCCTGTGGGTGCGGCCGCCTCTGGCGCTGCTGGAGGGGCTGGAGGCCTTGATCGACATGCAGCACCAGGAAGAAGAAAAAGAAGAAGAGGTATGACCATGGACCCGATCACGCCCTCCGCGCTGCAGCAGGAGTTGAAGACCTGGGTGCAGCACAAGTGGTTGCGCCGCCTGGACGCGGCCCTGGCCGGCTTCATGCACGAGCTGGACCCGCAGGCCGATGCGGCCGTTTTGCTGGCCGTGGCCTTGCTCAGCCATCTGGAAGGGCGCGGCCATGCCTGCCTGCCCCTGGCGCAGCTCTGCGAGGATGCGCCTGATCTGCTGGGCTGGGGCGCCGAGCCGGCGCAGCGGCTGGCGGAGCTGGATCTCCCGAAAACCCCGGCCGAGTGGACGCAGTGTTTGGCGGCCAGCCCCCTGGTCTGGCAGCC
Organism: Roseateles sp. GW835-FHT13E02; assembly: GCF_058794035.1. Classification (NCBI taxonomy): domain Bacteria; kingdom Pseudomonadati; phylum Pseudomonadota; class Betaproteobacteria; order Burkholderiales; family Sphaerotilaceae; genus Roseateles; species Roseateles sp. GW835-FHT13E02. The sequence continues at coordinate 100,242 of NZ_JBXAGJ010000012.1, read as the reverse complement.
CGGCGCACCCGACAGCCACAGCCCGCTGGTGCTGCAAGGCCAGCGCCTCTATCTGCGCCGCTACTGGCAGTACGAGCAGCGTGTGGCCAGCCAGGTGCTGGCGCGCGTGGCCGCGACCGAGCGGCTCGACACCTTGGCCTTGCGTGCCTGGCTGGGCCGCTTGTTCCCCACACCGGCCGCGGGCCTGGACTGGCAGCAGCTGGCCTGCGCCGTGGCCTTGCGCAGCCGCCTGGCCGTCATCACCGGCGGCCCGGGCACGGGCAAGACCTACACGGCCGCGCGCCTGCTCGCTCTGCTGTTCGCGGTGCACCCGCAGCGGCGGACCCTGCGCGTGGCCCTGGCCGCGCCCACGGGCAAGGCGGCGGCGCGGCTCAAGCAGTCCATCGAGTCGGCGCTGCAAGGCCTGGCCGAGGCGCTGGCGCCGGACTTTGATCTGCGCGAGCTGGCCTCCCACATTGGCCCCGCGCGCACCCTGCATGCCTTGCTCGGCGCGCGGCCGGACACGCGCGCCTTCCGCGCCGATGCGGCCCATCCGCTGGAGCTGGATGTGCTGATCGTGGACGAGGCCTCCATGGTTCATCTGGAGATGATGGCGTCCTTGCTGGAGGCCCTGCCGCCCGGTGCGCGCTTGATCCTCTTGGGCGACAAGGACCAGCTCGCCTCGGTGGAGGCCGGCGCGGTGCTGGGCGATCTCTGCCGCGAGGCCGAGCGTGGCGGCTACAGCGCGGCCAGCGCGGCTTTTGCGCAGGCTGCGACGGGTCAGGTCTTGCCGGCCGAGTACTTGCAGGCCGAGCAACCTCAAGCCCTGGCCCAGGCCACGGTGATGCTGCGCGAAAGCCGGCGTTTTGGTGGGCCGATCGGCCAGCTGGCCCTGGCGGTCAACCGCGGGGATGTGGCGGCGGCTCAAGGCTTGATGGCGCAAGCAGAAGATCAGGCCTTGCTGCAGCTGCCCGCGCCCGAGCCGTCTGATGTCTTGCGCCTGACCCTGCAGGGGCGGCCCGGTGCGCCGGGCGGTTATGCCTCCTACCTGCAGGCCTTGCGCCAGCGCCCGCCGGCGGAGGCCGGCCTGCTGGCCTTTGAGGACTGGGCGCGTCGGGTACTGGGCGAATTCGAGCGCTTTCGCCTGCTCTGCGCCGTGCGGGCCGGCGTCTGGGGCACCGAGGGGATCAATCTGGCGGTGGAGCGGGCCCTGGCCGAGGCGGGCTTGCTCAGCCGGCGCGGCGAGTGGTACGAGGGCCGGCCCCTCATGGTCACGCGCAACGACCCCAGCGTCGGTGTGTTCAACGGCGACATCGGCATCGCGCTCAAGCCACACAAGCTGCTCGATGCCCAGGGCCTGATTCCCCTGCGCGCCTACTTCCTCGACGGCCCGCAGCTGCGCTCGGTCGGCGTGAGCCGGCTCAACGATGTGGAGACGGCGTTTGCGATGACGGTGCACAAATCCCAGGGCTCAGAGTTCGAACACACGGTGCTGGTGCTGCCCGAGCAAGGCGGTAGCCATCTGAGCCGCGAGCTGGTCTACACCGGCATCACCCGCGCCCGCAAGTTCTTCACCCTGGTCAGCCCCCAGGCCCAGACCTTCCACCAGGCCTTGCGCCAGCGCACCCGGCGGGCCAGTGGCTTGCTGGACTTGCTGGCTGTTTGAGTCTTCCTCACTGAAATTTTTTCACCCCCGCAGCCCATGCCCAGATTCCTGCACACCGCCGATTGGCAGATCGGCCGCTTGTTCAGCAGCTTCGATCCCGAGGATGCCTTGCCCTTGGCCGAGGCGCGCTTGGCGGCCGTGGAGCGGCTGGCTGCTTTGGCCTGCACGCATGGGGTCGATGCCGTGCTGGTGGCCGGTGATGTGTTCGATGCGCAGACGGTGTCGGAGCGCACGATTCGCCGCATGTTCAATGCCATGGCGGGTTTCAGTGGGCCCTGGGTGCTGATCTCGGGCAACCACGATGCGGCCCTGGCTGAAAGCGTGTGGACGCGTGCCCAGCGCCTGGGCGCGGTGCCGGCCCATGTGCATCTGGCCCTACGGCCCGAGCCCTTGCTGCTGGAAGCCTGCCGCACCGCCATCCTGCCGGCGCCGCTGAGCCAACGTCATACCTACGGGGACAGCACAGCCTGGTTCGAAGCGGCCGAAACACCGGCGGGCTGGCTGCGCCTGGGCCTGGCGCATGGCAGCGTGCAGGGCATCCTGGCCGAGTCCATGGTTGACGCGACCAACCCGATCGCGCCGGACCGCGCAGCGCGCGCGCGACTGGATTACCTGGCCCTCGGCGACTGGCATGGCGGCAAGCGCATCGAGGCTCGCTGCTGGTACAGCGGCACGCCAGAGCCCGATCGGTTCAAGGCCAATGACTCGGGCCAGGCCCTGTTGGTGGAGATCGACGCGCCAGGTGCGGAGCCGCGCGTGCAGGCGCTGCGCACGGCGCAGTTCGATTGGCTGGAGCTGAGTGCCAGCCTGCGCGTGGCCAGCGATCTGGACGGCTTGCTGCAGCGCCTGGAGGCCTTGCCGGCCCACACCGTGTTGAGCTTGCAGCTCGAAGGCCAGCTGGCGCTGGACCTGCATCAGCGCTTGAACGCCGCACTGGCCGTCTTGCGCGGGCGCCTGCGCCACCTGAGCGTGGAGGCCTCGGCCCTGAGCTTGGCGCCGACCAACGAGGACATCGCCGCCCTGCAGGCCGATGGCTATCTGGCCGAGGTCATTGCTGAGCTGCGCGAACTGGGGGCGGCCGGACGGGCGCCGAGCTCAGAGGAGCCGGGCGAGGCCGAGATCGCCCGCGAGGCCCTGGCCTTGCTGACCGCCACTCTGGCCCAGCGCCGCACGGAGTTGTCGGCATGAGCGCGCCTCTGCAACTGAGCCGCCTGCGCGTCGAGCAGCTGCGGCAGTTTCGGCAAGGTTTCGAGCTGGCGAACCTGCAGCCCGGCCTCAACATCTTTTGCGGCCCGAACGAGGCGGGCAAGAGCAGCCTGGTGCGTGCCATCCGTGCCGCGTTTTTTGAGCGGCACCGCTCATCGGCCGTGGGCGATCTGCTGCCCTGGGGCGACAGCAGTGCCGCGCCCAGCGTGGAGCTGGACTTTGCGTTTGACGGCCACCAGTACCGCCTGGCCAAGAGCTTTGGCAAGCGGCCGCGCTGCGACTTGCGCATCGATGCTCGGGGCCTGGAGGGCGCTGAGGCCGAGGACCATCTGGCCCAGCTCTTTGGCTACGGCTTCGCCAGCCGCGGCGCCAGCAAGACCGAGCATTGGGGCATTCCGGGCCTGCTCTGGGTGGAGCAGGGCACGGGCCAGGAGCTGCGCGAGGCCGCCCAGCATGCCCGCGAACACCTGCACGGTGCCTTGCAAAGCCAGGCCGAGCGCTTGGGGCAGGGCGCGGCCGCCCAGGTCGCGGCCAGCGGCGGCGATGCGCTGCTGAGCGAGCTGCGCGCCCAGCGCGGCGAGCTGCTCACAGCCACCGGCAAGCCTCGCGCCGAGCTGGAGCAGGCCGCCCAGCGGGTGCAGGCTTTGCAACAGTCGCTGCAGGATCTGGATCTGCAGATCGCCCGTTACCGCGAGGATGTGGACCGCCTGGCCCAGCTGCGCAGCCAGCACCAGCGCGATGAGCAGGAGCGGCCCTGGGAGCAGTTGCAGCAGCAGTTGCTTCAGGCCCAGCAGGCGCAAACGGCCCTGCAGCAGAGCGAGCAGCAACTGGGTGAGGCCCGCCAGCGTCTGAGTCAACTGCAGAACCAGCAGCAACTGCTGCAGCGCCAGCTCCAGGCTTTTGCCGAACAGGAGCGGGCCGCCGCCCAGCGCGAGCAGGCCCTGGCGCTGGCCAGCGAACAGCTGCAGCGAGCGCAGGCTGGCCTGGCCCCGGCGCGCGAGCAGTTCAAGCACAGCAGCGCCCAGGTGCGCCAGGCCCAGGCCCAGCTGCAACAGTCCCGCCAGGCCGAAGCCGCGCGCCAGACCCGACAGCAGCTGGAGGCCGCGCAGCATCAGCAAGCCCGCATGACCGAGGCCTTGCAATATGCCGAGGCGGCCCAGCAGCGCGTGGCCGCGCTGCGTGCGCCGCAGGCGCAGCAGCGGCCGCTAACCAAGGCTGACCTGGATGCCTTGCGCAAGCTGGATCAGCGTCTGCGCGAGCTGAGCTTGCAGCGCCAGGCCTTGGCCACCAGGCTGGAGTTCAAGCTGGATGTGGGCCAGCAGCTGCGTTTGCGCCAGGAGGGGCAGGCCGAGGCGGAATCTCTCGCGGGCCAGGGTCAGGTCTTGCTGGCTGCGCCGGGGGTGCTCGATCTGCCGGGTCTGGGGCGCTTGCGCATCACGCCGGGCGGCCAGGATCTGGACGGCCTGGAGGCTCGCTGGAGCGAGGCGCGAGCGGAACATGCCCTGGCGATGGAGCGTTTGGGCGTGCAGGACCTGGCCGAGGCGGAGAGTCGGTTTGCCGCCCAGCAGGAAGCCTTGGCTCAGCTCAAACTGGCCGAGCAGGCTCTGGCCTTGAGCGCGCCGCAAGGCCTGGCGCGGCTGCAGCAGGAGCAGGCCGATCTGCAGGCCCGGCTCTTGGTCTTGCAGGATGCGCTGGCGCAGCAGGCCGCCGGTGAAGCGGCCACTGCGCTCAGCGTGGCTGAGGCTGAATCTGCGCTCGACGCGGCCCAGCGCGTGGAAGAGGCGGCCCGCCAGCAGCTCGGCCGCCTGGAACAACAGCACAGCGCGATGGAGGCCCAGCAGCTGCAAGCGCAGCGCGAGCTGGAACTGGCCCGAGCTCAGTTGGCCGAGCCCGGTCGATTGGAGCGGCAGCGCGAGCATCAGCAGCAGTGGCTGGCCGGGGAGGCTGAGTTGGCGGCCCTGATCACACGCATCGAAACTTTGCAAGCCAGCCTGGACCGCGCGCGGCCGGACATCGTCCGGCAAGACATCGCGCGCCTGCAGCGCAGCGTTCAACAACTGCAGCAGGCCCATCAGGAGCTTGCGGTGCAGATCCAGCTGATCGAGCAGAGCTTGCAGCAGGCGGGCGCGCAGGGCTTGGACGAGCAGCGGGAGCAAAGCGCCGGGGATCTGGCGCGCGCCCAGCGTCGCTGGCATGAGCTGCGCCTGCGTGCCGCCGCGCTCGATCTGCTCTGCTGCAAGCTCGACGGCAAACGTCAGGCCAGCCTGGCCCGCCTGCAAGCACCGCTGCAGCAGCATTTGCAGCGCTATGTGCAACTGCTGTTTCCGGATGCCCGGCTCGATGTGGACGAGGCCTTGACGCCGGGCTTGCTCCAGCGCGGCGTCGAGAGCGGCGACTTCGAAGCACTGAGCTTTGGCGCCCGCGAGCAGCTTGGCCTGATCAGCCGCTTTGCCTATGCCGACCTCTTGCAAGAAGCCGGCCGGCCGACCCTGCTCATCCTCGACGACGCCTTGGTGCACAGCGATGCCCAGCGCCTGGCGCAGATGAAGCGCGTGATCTTCGATGCGGCGCAGCGCCACCAACTGCTGCTCTTCACCTGCCACCCGGAGGACTGGCGCGATCTTGGCGTCGCCCAGCGCAGCTTGCGTTGATCGCCAGCGGCCCGCGCGTGCAGTCTTGTGCACGCCCGGGCACTGCGCGCGGTTGCACGCGCAGGCAGGCAAACAAAAAAGGGATCTGGAAACAAAAAACGCTGCGAATGCAGCGTCGGATGTGTGGGCCAGTGGCCGTGGATTGCGAGGAATCCGATGGACGTCGTCAAAGCGACTTGAACAAGAATCAACTGGTCGGGGTGAGAGGATTCGAACCTCCGGCCTCTACGTCCCGAACGTAGCGCTCTACCAGGCTAAGCTACACCCCGATTTGTCTTTTGACTTGTTCTGCCGCTCTGCGCGGGTGCTATTCAAACGAGGTTTAAAAAGACCGCTCAACCGACTGAGCCGCAAATTCTAGCAGAGATTCTTGCCATTTGCTAGCAGGCAGCAAATTCAGGCAATCGCGGGCCAGTTTGGCTTCGGCACGAGCGGCCTCCCGGGTGGCGTCTAACGCACCGGTTGTGCGGACGATTTCCACGATCTCGCTCAGGCGCTCCAGCTCGCCATGCTCGATGGCATGGCGGATGAGCGCGCGCTGCTCGGGCGTGCCGCGTTCCATGGCGATCAGCAAGGGCAGGGTGGTCTTGCCTTCGCGCAGGTCGTCGCCGACGTTCTTGCCCAGGGCCTGGCTGTCGCCTTCGTAGTCCAGCACATCGTCGATCAGCTGGAAGGCGGTGCCCAGGGCGCGGCCGTAGCCGGCGCAGGCTTCTTCGACTTCGGGCGAGGCATCGGCCAGCACGGCGCCGAGGCGGGCGCTGGCTTCGAAGAGCTTGGCGGTCTTGTATCGGATCACGCGCAGATAGCTGTCGACGGTGATGTCCGGGTCGTGCATGTTCATCAGCTGCAGCACTTCGCCTTCGGCGATCACATTGGTCGCCTCCGCCAGCACTTCCAGCACGCGCATACGGTTCACCGACACCATCATCTGGAAGGCGCGCGAGTAGAGGAAGTCGCCCACCAACACGCTGGCAGCGTTGCCGAACAGGGCGTTGGCGGTCTGTTTGCCGCGGCGCAGCGAGGATTCATCGACCACGTCGTCATGCAGCAGCGTGGCGGTGTGGATGAATTCGATCACGGCGGCCAGCTCGAAACGCTCCGGCTTGTCGTAGCCGAGGGCGTTGGCGAACAAGAGCACCAGCTTGGGGCGGATGCGTTTGCCGCCAGCGTGAACGATATAGCCCGCGATCTGGTTGATCAGCGCGACGTCAGAGCCAAGCCGGCGGCCGATGACGGCGTCGACTTCGAGCATCTCGGCGTTCAGCGTGGCAAGGGCCTCGCTCAGCACGGGCTTGGGGGAGGGGGACGAAGCAGGCGCAGCGTGCACTCTCGGCTCTCAATTTGGCGAAGCTGCGATTATAGGAACAGCGCTGGCGCCCTTTCGCTTAGCGGTGCAAGTCTTGCTGCGCTGGAGCGATGGAAGGCAGGTCAGAGGTATCGCCAAGGAAACGCTGGGAGCTTGGCGCTTGTGATCTACGCTGCCCCGTGCTACACTCGCGGGCTCTGCGCAGTTCTTGCTGCAGAGCTTAGGCCTGTGCTGGTGCGTGAGAGGTAGGCGTCTTCTGGAGGCCTGCCGAAATCCGCAAGGGGTGCGCAACAAGCGCAGGTGGTTCAATTGAAAGGGCTGATATGTACGCGGTCATAAAAACCGGCGGCAAGCAATACAAAGTTGCGGCTGGCGAAAAGATCAAAGTAGAACAGATTGCTGCGGATGTTGGCCAAGAGATTGTGATCGACCAAATTTTGGCTGTCGGCAACGGCGCTGAACTGAAGGTTGGCACTCCCTTGGTTGCTGGCGCTAGCATCACTGCCACGGTTGTGGCCCACGGTAAGCACGACAAAGTGCGCATCTTCAAGCTGCGTCGTCGTAAGCATTACAAGAAGAGCCAAGGCCATCGCCAGACTTACACCGAGCTGCAAATCAGCGCGGTGAACGGCTGAGCAGCGGTCAAACGCTAACTTCTTCGCCAACAGTTCAAGGAGCTAATCCATGGCACAGAAAAAGGGCGGCGGTTCCACACGGAACGGCCGCGACTCCAAACCCAAGATGCTCGGTGTGAAGGCCTTCGGCGGCCAGACCATCTCTGCAGGTTCCATCATCGTGCGTCAGCGCGGTACCAAGTTCCATCCCGGCACCAATGTCGGTATCGGCAAGGACCACACGCTGTTCGCGCTGGTCGACGGCCAAGTGTCGTTCGCCATCAAGGGTGAGAACAGCCGTCAGACGGTGTTCGTGACTCCGGTCTGATCGTTTCCGAACGAGCACATCGAAGCACAGCGCGGGTGGAGGGCAGCAGCCGGCCACCCGTTGCCCAAAGCCCCGGCTTGCCGGGGCTTTTGCTTTTTGAGGCTGCATTTGCGATGCAGGGTTTTCACCCGCATTGCCTTACCATCGCCTCAAAAGGCACGGAGCAAGCGACAAGCTTATGAAGTTCATAGACGAAGCCACCATCGATATCGTGGCCGGCAATGGTGGCGCCGGCTGTGCGAGTTTCCGCCGCGAAAAGTTCATTCCTTTCGGCGGCCCGGACGGTGGTGACGGTGGGCGCGGCGGCAGCATCTATGCCGTGGCCGACAGCAACCTCAACACCCTGATCGATTACCGCTACGCACGCCGCCACGAGGCGCGCAATGGCGAAGCCGGCCGTGGCTCCGATTGCTACGGTGCTGCGTCCGAGGACGTGATCCTGCGCATGCCGGTCGGCACCATCGTGCGCGATCTGGAAACCGACACCGTCATTGCCGAGTTGCTTGAGCCCGGTGAGAAGATCTTGCTGGCCAAGGGTGGCGACGGTGGCTTTGGCAATCTGCATTTCAAGACCAGCACCAACCGCGCTCCGCGTCAGAAGACGCCCGGCTGGCCCGGCGAGGCCAAGAAGGTCAAGCTGGAGTTGCGGGTGCTGGCTGACGTGGGCCTGCTCGGTCAGCCCAATGCCGGCAAGTCGACGCTCATCACGGCCGTCTCGAACGCGCGCCCCAAGATTGCCGACTATCCCTTCACCACCTTGCATCCCAATCTGGGTGTGGTGCGCGTCGGTCCGGAAAAGAGCTTTGTGGTCGCCGACATTCCCGGTCTGATCGAAGGTGCGGCCGAGGGCGCCGGCCTGGGTCATCAATTCCTGCGTCACTTGCAGCGCACGCGTCTGCTGCTGCATGTGGTGGATCTGGCGCCGTTCGACCCCGCGGTCGATCCGGTGGCGGAGGCCAAGGCCATCGTCAACGAACTAAAGAAGTACGACCAGGAACTGCACGACAAGCCGCGCTGGTTGGTGCTGAACAAGCTGGACATGGTGCCCGAGGACGAGCGCGCCAAGCGCGTCAAGGATTTCATCAAGCGCTACAAGTGGAAGGGCCCGGTCTTCGAGATCTCGGCCCTGACGCGCGAGGGCTGCCAGCCGCTGATCCATGCGATCTACGACCATGTGGCCACGGCGCACAAGGTCCATGTCGAAGCCGACCCGCGCTTCCCCGACGGCAAGCCGGCCGCCGAGCTGGACGAAGCCGCGGAACAAAAGGCATGAGCCGCGCGCTTGCGGGCGCGCGCCGCATCGTCGTCAAGGTGGGCTCCAGCCTGGTGACCAACGAAGGCCGCGGCGTCGATGCCGAGGCCATTGGCAACTGGTGCCGGCAGCTGGCTGCCCTGGCGGCCGAAGGCCGCGAGGTGGTGATGGTGTCCAGCGGCGCCATTGCCGAAGGCATGAAGCGCCTGGGTTGGAGCACGCGACCGAAAGAGCTGCATGAACTGCAGGCCGCAGCAGCTGTCGGCCAGATGGGCTTGGCCCAGATGTACGAGAGCAAGCTGCGCGAGCATGGCATGGGCAGCGCCCAGGTCCTGCTGACGCATGCCGACCTGGCCGACCGCGAGCGCTATCTCAATGCCCGTTCGACCTTGCTGACCTTGCTGCAGCACCGCGTGCTGCCGGTCATCAACGAGAACGACACCGTCGTCAACGACGAAATCAAGTTCGGCGACAACGACACCCTCGGTGCGCTGGTGGCCAATTTGATCGAGGCGGATGCCCTGGTCATCCTGACCGACCAGAAGGGCTTGTACTCGGCCGATCCGCGGCGCGACCCGAATGCGCAGTTCATTGCCGAGGCGGTGGCGGGCACGCCCGAGCTGGAGCAGATGGCCGGCGGTGCCGGTTCGTCGTTGGGGCGCGGCGGCATGATCACCAAGATCCTGGCCGCCAAACGTGCGGCCGGCAGTGGTGCCAACACCGTGATCGCCTGGGGCCGCGAGCCTGATGTCTTGCTGCGCCTGGCTGCCGGCGAGGCCATCGGCACGGCCTTGCTGGCCAGCCTGCCCAAGCTGACAGCGCGCAAGCAATGGATGGTGGACCATCTGCAGCTGCGCGGCGCGGTCTCGGTGGATGCCGGTGCCGTGCTCAAGCTGCAGGCCGAAGGCAAGAGCCTGCTGCCCATCGGTGTGATGGAGGTGCAGGGTGAGTTCCATCGCGGCGATGTCATTGCCGTGCGCGACCCGGAAGGGCGCGAACTGGCGCGCGGCCTGAGCAACTACTCCAGCGCCGAAGCCCGCCTGATCGCCCGCAAGCCCTCGGCCGAGATCGGCCGTGTGCTCGGCTACGCGGCCGAGCCAGAGCTGATCCATCGCGACAACCTGGTGCTTCGCTGATTCGACTGAGTCAGGTTCACGCTTCAAAAGAAAAGCCTGCGGCGACCGAAAGGTCGGGCAGGCTTTTTTTAGGCTAGCGTTTGCATTGCGCCGCTCGATCTTGCGAGCGACTGAGCGCCGTGGGCTCAGTCCGGCTGGGCTTCCTGACCTTGCGTGTCCGCAGAAGGGTGGGGGCCGGCCGGCGAAGCCGAGGTGGGCGCCGCGCGCGTGCGCGAGTCCGCGCCGCCGGCGCGCTCCTCGGCATGACCCTCGCCCGTCGGGCCTTCCTGGCGGCCATGCTGTGGGCGCATGCCCGAGCGCAGGTAGCGGTTGTGGTGGTTGATGCGCGGCAGGTAGCGGGCCAGTTCGGTCAGCGCGTTCTCGTACACCCCGCGCTTGAACTCGATCACGGCATCCAGCGGCACCCAGTATTCGTTCCAGCGCCAGGCGTCGAACTCCGGGTGGTTGGTAGCGCGCAGATTCATGTCGGAATCGCGGCCGAGCAGCTGCAGCAGGAACCAGATCTGTTTCTGGCCGCGGTAATGCCCGCGCGCATCGCGCCGAATGAAGTGATCGGGCACCTCATAGCGCAGCCAGTCGCGCGTGCGCGCAATGATGCGCACATGCTCGGGAACGAGCCCCACTTCCTCGTGGAGCTCACGGTACATCGCCTGCTCAGGCGTTTCGCCATAATTGATGCCCCCTTGCGGGAACTGCCAGGAATGGGTGCGAATGCGCTTGCCCCAGAACACTTCATTCCTGTGGTTGAGCAGGATGATGCCGACGTTGGGGCGGAACCCTTCACGGTCGAGCATAATCAACCTCGAATCTATAGTTGGTTTGATTATTGCATTGCGGTGCCGCCTTGGCATCACTGTCTAACCCGCAAGCCAGCTGCGAGTCGACCCGCGCGGTCCGCGCGCGTTTCCATCCACTTTTGAATCCGGTTTGGCCCTTGTGGCCCAGCCCCGCCGCCGCCATGAAAGCCAGTCAGTTTTTCGTCTCCACCCTCAAGGAAGCACCGGCCGACGCCGAGGTTGTCAGCCACAAGCTGATGATGCGCGCCGGCATGATCAAGCGTCTGGGCGCCGGCATTTACAACTACATGCCCATGGGCTTGCGGGTGATCCGCAAGGTCGAGGCCATCATCCGCGAGGAAATGGTGCGCGCCGGCGCGGTGGAACTGCTGATGCCGGTGGTGCAGCCGGCCGAGCTGTGGCAGGAAACTGGCCGCTTCGACAAGATGGGCCCTGAGCTGATGCGCGTGAAAGACCGCCACGGCCGCGACTTCATCATTCAGCCGACCTCGGAAGAGGTGATGACCGACATCGCCCGCCAGGAGCTGCGCAGCTACAAGCAGCTGCCCAAGAACTTCTTCCACATCCAGACCAAGTTCCGCGACGAGCGCCGCCCGCGCTTCGGCATCATGCGCGGCCGCGAGTTCACCATGAAGGACGCCTACTCCTTCGACCGCGATGTGGCCACCGCCACCGTCAGCTACCAGAACATGTACGCGGCCTACCAGCGCATCTTCGAGCGCTTCGGTCTGCAGTTCCGTGCCGTAGCGGCCGACACCGGCGCCATCGGCGGCGAGGCCTCGCATGAGTTCCAGGTCATCGCCGATACGGGCGAAGACGCCATCGTCTACTGCCCGAGCAGCGAGTACGCCGCCAATATCGAGCTGGCCGAAGCCCTGCCGCTGCTGGCCGAGCGCGCCGCCGCCAGCCAGGCCTTGAGCAAGACAGCGACCCCGGGCAAGAGCACCTGCGAAGACGTGGCTGCTCTGCTGGGCCTGCCGCTGACGCAAACGGTCAAGTCCATCGTGCTGGCGGCTGACGAGCTGAATGAGCACGGCGAGGTCGTCAAGACCACCGTCTGGCTGCTGCTGCTGCGCGGCGATCATGAGATGAACGAGGTCAAGGTCGGCAAGCTGCCGGGCCTGAAGGCCGGTTTCCGCTTCGCCACCGTCAGCGAGATTGAAGCCCATTTCGGCAGCAAGCCGGGCTACCTGGGCCCGATCCAGCTGCTCAAGCCGGTCAAGGTGGTGGCTGATCGCACGGTCGCGCTGATGAGCGATTTCGTCTGCGGCGCCAACGAGGCCGATTTCCACTACACCGGCGCCAACTGGGGTCGAGACCTGCCCGAGCCGGACCTGGTGGCCGACATCCGCAATGTGGTGGCCGGTGACCCCTCGCCGGACGGCCAGGGCGTGCTCGCCATCCAGCGCGGCATTGAGGTCGGCCATGTCTTCCTGCTCGGCACCAAGTATTCGGCCGATATGAAGGCCACCTACCTGGACGAAAACGGCAAGCCGCAGCTGATGGTGATGGGCTGCTACGGCATCGGTGTGACCCGCATCCTGGGTGCTGCCATCGAGCAGAACCATGACGATCGCGGCATCATCTGGCCCGAGTCCATCGCTCCCTTCCGCGTGGTGGTCTGCCCCATCGGCATGGACCGCAGCGAAGAGGTCAAGGCCGCCGCTCACAAGCTGCACGAGGACCTGCTGGCCCTTGGCGTGGACGTGCTGCTGGACGACCGCGGTGAGCGCCCGGGCGCCATGTTTGCCGATTGGGAGCTGGTCGGTGTGCCGCACCGCGTGGTGATCTCGGACCGCGGTCTCAAGGAAGGTCTGGTCGAGTACCAGGGCCGCCGTGATGCCGAGGCGCGCAAGCTCAGCCTGGCCGAGGTGCTGGATCTGCTCTCGCCCAAGACGGCGTGACCCTCGCGGCGCTGCCTGCCGCGCCGCCTCGGGGCGTGCCGTCGGGCATTCAAGTGCCGCAGCGCCACGCGCCCCTCGATGGCTTGCGGGCGCTGGCCCTGCTGCCGGTGATTGCCGTCAACTGGATCGGTTATGCGGCGCTGCCGGACGGTGGCCCCCTGGCGGCACCGCAGCCGGCAGACTCCCTGGTCGCTCAGGCCGTGCTTGCGTTGGTGGCGGCTTTGCTGGCCGGCAAGGGGCTGGCCCTGCTGAGCTTTCTGTTCGGTTACAGCCAGGCAGTGTCCTTCCGTGAGCGGGGTCGGCATGCTGCTTCGTGCGCGGAGCCGGATGGGCATCGCAGCCGGCGCATGCGCCGGCTCTTGTGGATCGGCCTGGCTCATGGCCTGCTCGTGTATTCCGGCGACATCCTGACGGCCTATGCCCTGTGCGGCCTGCTGATGCTCCGTGCGCCCACGATGCGCTTGCGCCAGCTGCGCCGGCGCATCTGGGTGTGGGCCGGTGTTGCGGCGCTGCTCCTGATGCCCAGCCTATTCTGGCTCGTGTTCGACCACAGTTCGTTTGCGCCCGAGGCCCCGCGCTCGCTGGCTGCGCCCGCCTCATGGGCAGACTGGTGGGTGCTCAACGCGGGCCATTACCTGCTGATGCAGCTGGGTTTCGTGCTGCAGGGTCTGCCCTTGTTCGTGGCCTGGATGCTGGCAGGGCTGATGGCGGGCCGCCTGCGGCTCTTCACCCATGCGCGCTGGCGCCCCTTGCTCAAGCGCTGGGCCGGGCGTTGGCTCCTGCCCGGCTTGCTGCTCAATGTTATTTTTGGCTGGGCTTGGTCTCAGGCTTTGTGTGACCAGAACCATCAGCTGGATGCGGTGTACGGCCTGCTGTCCCTGTTTGTCGCCGTGCTCATGCTGATTGGCCTGGTGCCTTGGCTGCTGCTGCACGGCCAGCGCTGGCTGCTCGCGCTGGCGCCCGCGGGGCGCCACACCTTGAGCCTGTATTTGGGCAGCTCGCTGCTGAGCCTGGCATGCTTCAGCGGCGTGGGCTTGGCGCTGCCCTGGGGCACGCTGGCGCTGGTGGCGGCGAGCTTGCTGTACTGGGCGGGCTGGATCATGCTGGCCCGGCGCCTGGGACCGCGCCGGCGCTTGCCTCTGGAAGCCTGGCTGGCCTCAGCTTGATTTCAACCTCTTTCTTGCCTTGAACTTGCACGCCATGAACTCCCTCGGCACACCGCTCGCGCCCGGCCGACGCAGCCTGCTGCTGGCCGCCGCCGCCTTGCTGTGCCTGCCTCGCTCGGCCCAGGCGGGCGCCCAGGTGGAAGAGCCCTTGGCCGATGCCGTGCGCACGGCCCTGGCGGCTTCGGTCGCCAACAGCGCCCCCCCGCGCCCGCGTTTCGATCAGATCGACGATCGCCTGGCCTACCTGCGCTGGCTGGGCGAGATGAGCGAGAAGCTCAAGAAGCGCAAGAGCGAGGCGCAGATCCGCATCGAGTTTCTGGAGACGCTCTGGTACGAGGCCAAGCGTGCCGGTCTGGAGCCCAGCCTGGTGCTGGGTCTGGTGCAGGTGGAGAGCGGGTTTCGCAAATATGCGATCAGCATTGCCGGCGCGCGCGGCTATATGCAGGTGATGCCCTTCTGGGCCAAGCTGATCGGTGATGGGCAAGCCTCACGGCTGTTCCATATGCAGACCAATCTGCGCTTTGGCTGCGTGATCTTGCGCCACTACCTGGACCGGGAGCAGGGCGATCTCTACCTCGCCCTGGGTCGCTACAACGGCAGCCGCGGCCGGCCGGAGTACCCGCGCGCGGTGTTTGCCGCACGCAAGCAGTGGTTGATGCCGGGCGAGGTCTGAGCCGTTGCCGGCGCGCTGCTCAGAGGTCAGGGCTTGAGGCCGGCCCAACGCTTGGGTTCGGCGCCGCTCACACCCGCCAGCTCCAGCACCCGTTCGGCGCTTTCGTTGACCAGTTCCTCGATGCTTTGCGGGTGGTGGTAGAAAGCCGGCAGCGGCGGAAAGACGATGGCGCCCATCTCGGTGGCGGCCACCATATTGCGCAGATGGGCCAGGTTGAAAGGCGTCTCGCGCACCATCAGGATCAGGCGGCGTCGCTCTTTCAGCGTGACATCGGCCGCCCGGGTCAGCAGGTTGTCGCCAAAGCCGTGGGCCACCGAGGCGAGCGTCTTCATCGAGCAGGGGGCGATCACCATGGCCGCCGTGGCAAAGCTGCCGCTGGCCACGCAGGCGCCGACATCGCCGGGCGCATGGGCATAGGACGCCTCTGCTTCCAGCGCCTTGCGATCCAGGCCCAGCTCATGGTGGGCATTGAGCACGCCCGAGGGCGTGACGATCAGATGCGTTTCCAGGCCCAGCTCGCGGCCGCGCCGCAGCAGGCGCAGCGCGTAGGCAGCGCCAGTGGCGCCGGTGATGCCGACGACCAGTCGTTGTGTCATGGGAGAAACGGAAGGCGCAGAAGCGGGGCGCGTGCTTACTCAGCGCCCAGCAGGGCTTGCAGCTCGCCGGCTTCGTACATCTCCATCATGATGTCCGAGCCGCCGACGAATTCGCCCTTGATGTAGAGCTGGGGGATGGTGGGCCAGTTGGCGTATTCCTTGATGCCCTGGCGCACGCCTTCGTCTTCCAGCACATTGAAGGTCTTCAGATCGCTGGCGCCGCAGGCCTTGAGGATCTGGATGGCGCGGCCGGAGAAGCCGCACATGGGGAACTGGGCCGTGCCCTTCATGAACAGCACCACACGGTTGTTCTTGACCAGATCGTCGATGCGCTGTTGAACGTCGTTCATTGTCTTCTTGCCCCAAAGTGAAAAACTGAGGCAATTATCGGCCAGGCCGCCGAAGGCCGACTCAATAGCTGTAGGACAGCCCGAGCTGCAGTACGGGTTTGAGGCGCAAATCACGCAGCAATTCTTCGGCGCCGCTGTTGCGGCTCGCCCCCAAACGCAAACCCCCCAGCGACAGGGCGCTGACCAGACCCAGGTCCGCGCTGAAGCCCCAGCCGCCGCGCAAGGACTGGCCGCTGTAGCCGATGCCCAAGTAAGACAGCGACGCACCGGCATCTCCCATGCCGGCCTCGGGCACCATCATGCTAAGGCTGCGCTGACCTACGGCCAGACGTTGCCGGAAATCTCGGTTTAATGCCAAGCCGGCGCTGCTCAAGGACGCGCTGGGCGCGCCCATCAACATGCCGCCAGTGGCGCGCAGGCCGCCGCTGAAGCCACCCAGGCCCGAGCCGGTCAGGTAGTAGTCGCCCAGCAGATTGGCGCTCAGCAAACGGGCGCCACGGCCTTCCAGGCTGCTCAGCTGCACCCGCGCCTGCCAGGGGCTGGTCTCCAGCTGCAAGCCATTGCCATCCAGCGCCAGAGCGGGCTTGGTTGCGCCGGCCAAGGCGTAAGCCAGGCCCAGCTGAAGGGCAAGGATCGGGCGCATGATGCGGGCGTGGAACATGGCGGTCTCCCAGAGCGGTTGGGGTTTGGAACCCATGCTACTGCTTGCCGCGGACAAGCGACATGTCAAATTGCCAGCAATAACCCGGCAAATGAAACTTTGTGTGGTGTGAATCAGCCAGGCCAGCGACCACCGCTGACGCGCGGCTGGCTGCCCAGGTCGCGGCGCAGGCTGACATCGACAAAACCGCGGCATTCCAGTGCCAGGGCCACCGGCTCGGCCTGGTCGTAGCCATGCTCGAGCAGCAGCCATCCGCCTGGGCTCAGGTGGGCCGGTGCACCTTCGATCAAGGCCATCAGGTCGCTCAGGCCGTCGCCGCCCGGGGTGAGGGCGCTCAGCGGCTCGTGGCGCAGGGCGGGCAGGTGCGGGTCCTGGCCGGCGATGTAGGGCGGGTTGCTGACGATCAGCTCGAAGCTGCGGCCGCGCAGCGGGTTCCACCAGCTGCCCTGCACAAACTCCACCGCCAGGCCCAGACGCTCGGCATTGCCGCGCGCCACCTCGAGCGCCCCGGCGCTCAGGTCCACGGCGCTGAGCGTGGCGGCCGGATGGCCGGCCTTGATCGCCAGGGCGATGGCGCCGCTGCCGGTGCCCAGGTCCACCACGCGCGGCGCGGTGCTGAAGCCCGGCAGCAGCTCCAGCGCCCAGTCGACCAGGGTCTCGGTGTCGGCGCGCGGGATCAAGGTGTCGCGGCTCAGGCGCAGGCGCAGGCCGTGGAACTCCTTTTCGCCCAGCACATAAGCCAGGGGCAGGCCCTCGGCCATCTGCTGCATCTCACTCGCCAGCTGGGCGGCCAGGGTGGGGTTCAGGGCTTCGTCGTCATGGCTGATCAGCCAGGCGCGGCTTTGCTGCAGGCGCTCGGCCAGCAGGGTCTGGGCATCGCTGCGCTCCAGGCCCAGCTGGCGCGCCAGGGCCAGGGCGGACTTCACATCGGTGAGTGCGCCTTGGCTCATGCCCGGCCCTCCTCCAGCAGGGCCAGCTGCTCGGCCGCTTGCGCGGCTTGCAGGCCGGCAGCCACATCGTCGAGGTCTCCGTCCATGATGGCGCCGAGCTTGTACAGCGTCAGATTGATGCGGTGGTCGGTCAGGCGGCCTTGCGGGAAGTTGTAGGTGCGGATGCGGTCGCTGCGGTCGCCGCTGCCGATCAGGCCCTTGCGGGTGGCGGCTTCCTTGGCGGCGCGTTCGTTCTTGTCCTTGTCGCGCAGGCGGGCGGCCAGCACGGCCATGGCCTTGGCCTTGTTGCGGTGCTGGCTGCGGTCATCCTGGCATTCGGCCACCAGGCCGGTGGGCAGGTGGGTGATGCGGATGGCCGAGTCGGTCTTGTTGACGTGCTGGCCGCCGGCGCCGCTGGCGCGGAAGGTGTCGATGCGCAGCTCGGCCGGGTTCAGCGTCACCTCTTCGGCCTCGTCGGGCTCAGGCATCACGGCCACCGTGCAGGCGCTGGTGTGGATGCGACCCTGCGATTCGGTCGCGGGCACACGCTGCACGCGGTGGCCGCCCGATTCGAACTTGAGCCGGCCGTAGACCCGCTCGCCCTCGATGCGCACCACCAGCTCCTTGTAGCCGCCCAGGTCGGACTCGCTGGCCGAGAGGATCTCGCTGCGCCAGCCCTGGCGTTCGGCATAGCGCAGGTACATGCGCGCCAGATCGCCGGCGAACAGGGCCGATTCATCCCCGCCGGTGCCGGCGCGTATTTCCAGAAAGGCCGGGCGTTCGTCGTCGGGGTCGCGCGGCAGCAGGGCCAGTTGCAGAGACTCATGCAGGCGCGTGATGTCGGCCTCGGCTGCCGTGATCTCCTCGCGTGCCATCTCGGCCATCTCGGGGTCTTGCAGCAGGCTGCGGGCCTCGGTCAGGTCGGCCTCGCGCTGCAGGTATTGGCGGTACTGGCCGACCAGCTCGGCGGCCTCGGCCTGCTCCTTGGTCAGGGCGCGGTAGCGCTTCATGTCGGCGGCCAGGGAGCCGTCGGCCAGCAGCGAATCGAGCTCGCTGAGGCGGAAGGCAAGGCGGTCGAACTGCTGGCGCAGGGAGTCTTTCATGGGGGAAACAATCGGCAATCAGAACATGCGGAAGTGGGCTCAAGACCCACGGGGCAGGGGCGAAACCTGCGGGGCCGCTAATGTTCGGAAGCCGATTTTTCCGGGCTGCGTGCGCTGTTGCGCAGGAACAGGCGCGAGACGGTTTGCGCCAGCTGCAGGCGCTGCTCGCCGTCGACGCTGTGCAGCTCGGCCAGGGCGCCGTGCAGCATTTTTTGCGTCAGGCCGCGGGCCAGGGCTTCCATGACCTCGTCGATATCGGCGCCCTTGGCCAGCAGCTTGCGCGCGCGGCTCATCTCATGCTCGCGCCAGTCTTCGGCCTGGGCATTGAGGGCCTGGATCAGAGGCACGGTGTGGCGCTGACCCAGCCAGTGCACAAAACTCTGCACACCGGTTTCGATGATGGCCTCGGCCTGCTCGACCGCGGCCTGGCGCTTTTCACCAGCCGATTGCACCAGGGTGGCGAGCTCGTCGACGGTGTAGAGGTAGACATCGTCGAGTTGCGCCACTTCGGGCTCGATGTCGCGCGGCACGGCCAGGTCGACCATGAACATGGGGCGGTGGCGGCGTGCTTTCAGCGCCCGTTCGACGGCGCCGAGGCCGATCAGGGGCAGGCTGCTGGCGGTGCAGGAAATCACCGCGTCGAATTCATGCAGGCGCTGCGGCAGGTCGGCCAGGCGCACGGCCTCGGCGCCCAGCCGGGTGGCCAGCTTCTCGCCGCGCTCCAGCGTGCGGTTGGCCACGGCCATGTGCAGCGGTGTCTTGGCGGCGAAATGGGTGGCCACCAGCTCGATCATCTCGCCCGCGCCAACGAAGAGCACGCGGATCTTGCTCAGGTCTTCAAACAGCTGGCCGGCCAGGCGCACCGAGGCGGCCGCCATGCTGATGGAATGCGCGCCGATTTCGGTTGAACTGCGCACCTCCTTGGCCACCGAGAAGCTGCGCTGGAAGAGCTGGTGCAAGGTGGTGCCGACCGTGCCGGCATCGGTGGCCTCGCGCACGGCCTGTTTCATCTGGCCGAGGATCTGCGGCTCGCCCAGCACCATGGAATCGAGCCCGCTGGCGACGCGGAAGGCGTGGCGCGCCGCGGCGCTGCCCTCGCGCACATAGGCGTGGTCCATCAGCGCGGCCGGGCTGACGCCGCCGACCTGGGCCAGCCAGTCCACGGCCGGCTGCACGCCGGCGCCCGAGCCGGCGACATAGATCTCGGTGCGGTTGCAGGTGGAGAGGATGGTGGCTTCGGCCGGCGCGTTGCTGCTGCGGGCGCCGCGGCTCAATTGCTCGCGAAAATGCAGCAGGGTTGGCGCCAGCTGGTCCAGCGAGAACGCAAAACGTCCGCGCAGGTCCAGGGGCGCGGAGTTGTGGTTCAGACCGAGGGCGAAGACCGTCATGGGCGGATTATAAAATTGACTGCTGCGATGCTTGTGGCTGCAAGGCCATGGACGCGCCGGAAAAGCTTGATGCACATCAAGCAAACCCCGACCCAATGAACTGCCAGCTTGCGAGAGCCGCCACCTTGAATCCCCTGGACGCCTTCTGGCACCTGAGCAATTTCTTCCTGCCCGCCTGGGCCGTTGCCGCCTTGATGGCGGCTGGCGCCAAGCTGCTGTGGCGGCGTGAGCTCAAGGCCCTGGCCTGGCGGCGCCTGACGGTCTGGGGCGGCTGGGGCGGCAGCGCGGGCCTGATCCTGGCCCTGGTGCTGCTCGGTCGGGACGGCAAGATGCTGGGCTACGGGCTGATGCTTCTGGGCATCAGCCTGCCGCAATGCATCCTGAGCTTCAGGCCGGGGCGCTGACGGTCTCCGCGGTCAGCACCTCGGCGCGCAGCGAGTGCGCGAAGGCCTGGGTGATGCGCACATCGACCAGCTGGTTCATCAGGCGCGGCTGACCCTTGAAGTTGACGATGCGGTTGCACTCGGTGCGGCCCATCAGCTCGCTGGCGTCCTTGCGGGCATTGCCGGTCACCAGGATGCGCTGGGTCGTGCCGACCATGGTTTCGCTGATGGCCAGGGTGTTGGCCTCGATCACGGCTTGCAGCTCCTGCAGGCGCTTGACCTTCACTTCGTAGGGTGTGGTGTCTTCCAGGGCCGCGGCCGGCGTGCCGGGGCGGGGGCTGAAGATGAAGCTGAAGGACGCGTCGAAGCCGATGTCGTGCACCAGCTTCATCAGCTTGGCATGGTCCTCCTCGGTCTCACCGGGGAAGCCGACGATGAAATCGCTGGCGATGCGGATGTCCGGGCGGATGGCGCGCAGCTTCTTGATCGTGCTCTTGAACTCGAGGGCGGTGTAGCCGCGCTTCATGGCCATGAGGATGCGGTCGCTGCCATGCTGGACCGGCAGGTGCAGGTGGTTGACCAGCTGCGGCACACGGCCGTAGGCCTCGATCAGGCGCTGGCTGAACTCGTTCGGGTGGCTGGTGGTGAAGCGCAGGCGCTCGATGCCGGGGATCTCGGCCGCGTATTCGAGCAGCAGGGCCAGGTCGGCGTACTCGCCCGTGTCGCCCATCTTGCCGCGGTAGGCATTGACGTTCTGACCCAGCAGATTGAACTCGACCACACCCTGGTCGGCCAGGCCGGCGATCTCGGTCAGCACATCGTCAAAGGGGCGCGAGACCTCTTCACCGCGGGTGTAGGGCACGACGCAGTAGCTGCAGTACTTGGAGCAGCCTTCCATGATGGAGACGAAGGCCGAGGCGCCTTCGACCTTGGCCGGCGGCAGGTGGTCGAACTTCTCGATCTCGGGGAACGTGATGTCCACCTGCGGGCGGCGCTCTTCGCGGCGCGCGGCCAGCATCTGCGGCAGGCGGTGCAGGGTCTGCGGGCCGAAGACCACGTCCACATAGGGTGCGCGTTCGATGATGGCCGCGCCCTCTTGCGAAGCCACGCAGCCGCCGACGCCGATCAGCACGCCTTTTTCCTTCAGGTGCTTGACGCGGCCCAGATCGCTGAACACCTTCTCTTGCGCCTTCTCGCGCACCGAGCAGGTGTTGAAGAGGATCAGGTCGGCCTGCTCGACATCGTCGGTCTTCTCGTAGCCCTGGGCGGCGCCCAGCACATCGGCCATCTTGCCCGAGTCGTACTCGTTCATCTGGCAGCCGAAGGTCTTGATGAAGACTTTTTTGCTGGGCGGGGTGGCGTTGTCGTCGTGGCTGCTCATGGCGGTGGCTCGCAGAAAAAATGGGGTGGCCGGCCCGTGCAGGCCAGCCAGATCAAACAATGGAAAGAGGCGTGCTGAAGCGCGGGCTCAGCGCTTGAGCCAGGTCTGGGTGCCCGGCTCAAAAGCCCAGCTGGCCGCTTCCAGCGGCGTGCGGGGCCAGGTCTTGTTGGCCAGCTCCACCGGGTTCAGCACCCAGACATCGAGCACCTGGCCATCGGGCGCCACGGTGTAGTGCACGGTCAGCTTCTGGCCGGCCAGGCTGGCCGGCTGCTGCAGCAGATTGTTGGGGCCGTAGACGCGCGTGCCGGGCGAGAGCCGGGCTGGCTGGCCGTTGAGCAGCACATCGGGTGTTTGCACCAGCTGGAACTCGCCGCGCAATGTCTGCGGGCTGAACTGGCGGTGCGTCTGCGCGTGCGCGGCGTATGGCGCACTCAGCGCCAGACTGGCACCCGCTGCGAGCAGCAGGGCATGGGGAACACAGCGTTGCATGGTATCTGTCCAGGGGCTGCGTGAATCGGATCGGCTGCGCGGCGGCGGCCAGGTGGGCGGCGCCTGCGAAGGCGCAACCGTGCATTTTAGTTCAGACGAGGCTCAGGGCTCCTGCCGGCCGTGCCGGTTCGTCGCCAGTCCTTCACGGCATCAGCCGACCACACCGTCGAAGAAGATCTTCCATTGCCCGTTCTGCTCACGCCAGTACTGGCGCTTGAGGCGGGCGCGCTCGTCCTGGGCGCTCTGCTCACGGTAGGTGACGATGAGCACCGGCTCCGCATGCTGGCCCGGCAGCACGCTCAGGCGCTCCAGCGATTGCACCGGCAGCTCCTGGCGGGCCATGCGCGCCAGATTCGTTTCCAGCTTGTCGCTGCTGCTGTCCGAGCCGCGTTGCAGGCCCGGCTCGTAGAGCTGGCGCAGGGTGGCGGCATCCTGGCGCAAGCGCGCCTGCTGCCATTGCTCGAAGGCCGACTCGAAACTGGCGTCCAGCGCCGGCGGGCTGCTGACGCTGCTTTTCTTGACCCAGCGGATCTTGTCCATCACCAGCACCGGTGTTTCGCGCGGCGTGACGGTTTCGGCCAGCAGGCGCATTTCGTCATTGCTGAGCACGATGCAGCCGTCGGTGGACTGCGGGCTGCGCGCGTAATTGCCGGCGCGCTCGCCATGCAGCCAGATGCTGGTGCCGCCGCGGCCGGCCAGGCGGTCGATTTCGTTGGGGTAGTTCAGCGGCAGGGCGGCGGCGCCGTAGCGCGAGGCCGCCTCGTCGCGGCGCAGGCCCACATAGTAGGTGCCCAGCGGCGTGCGCTGGTCGCCTTCGACCAGCTTGCCGGTGCCCAGCTTGCCGATCGAGATGTAGCTGTCGCGCACCAGGCGCACGCCCTGTGCGCTGTTTTCGAAGAGATACAGCCGGGCGCGGCTGGTGTCCACCATGATGGCGTGGCGCACGCTGGGCGAGAGCCCGAACATCTGCTCGGGCAGGGCGTCTTGCGGCGGCCGCTCGACCAGGGCGGCCAGGCGCAGGCGCGCCTCGGTGCGCAGCAGCGCCGCCGGGTCCGAGCTCTTGGCGCCACCGGCCGCGGCCAGCTGGCGCTCGACCGCCTCGCCCTGGCCGCTGCGGGCCAGCAACAAGGTGCCGTAGACCATTTGCGCCAGGGCGAAATCGGGCTGCCGGCGCACCAGCTGCTCCACCAGGGCAAAGGCCTGGCCTTCTTCGCCGCGGGCCAGCAGCTGGTAGGTCTGGATCAGCTGGCCTTCGGGTGTTTGTCCGTCGATCTGGGCCGTCAGCAGGTCGGGTGTCTTGCTTGGTGAGGTGTTGCTGGCCTTGCTGTTGGCGCTCTTGCCGCTCAGCGCCGCCGGCACGCTCAACTCCACCCGCGCCGAGACAAAACCGACGGCGCCGATGGCGCCCAGCACCGCAGCGGCCAGGCCGGCGATCAGCAGGGGGCGGCGGCGGCCGGCGCGACGGCGCCGGGAGGACAGGCGCTCGGCCAGGCGGTCAAGATCGGAATTCGGAGCCGGCATGGGACAGCAGATTCGCAACAGTGCAGACGGAAACGGGGCGCAAGAGGAAGGGCAGGGCGATGTGGCTTCAGACCGGGATCAGCGGTTGGTCTCGTCCGAAATCTGCCAGCGGCCGTTGCGGCCGCGGTTCAGGGTGAAGCTCTTGCTGCTCTTCACGCTCAGGGCGTCGGAGTTGTAGTCCTGGCGCAGGCTGACCGTGGCCTTGTCGCCGCTGACCTTGACCTTGATGTCGCTGAGCGTGACCTTGATGCTCTTCTTGCTGGTGATGCGGTCGCGGCGCTCCTGCTCCCAGGCCTTGCGGCTGGGCGATTTGCCCTTGAAGTCGGGCGCGTAGGCGGCGTAGTAGCCGGTCATGTCACGCGAGCTCCAGGCCTTGGCCCAGCCCAGCATGGCGTTCTCGACCGCCTGGCGGTCGGCAGCGGCGCTGTTCTCGGCCTTGCTCGCTTCAGGCTTGGCGGCGGGCGCAGGCGCTGGCTTGGCGGTCGGTGTCGGAGTAGGCGCCACGACGGCCGGGGCCGGAGCAGGGGCTGGCGCGGCGACCGCAGGTGCCGGTGCGGGCTTGGCCGCCGGCGCCGGGCTTGGTGCTGCAGCAGGTGTTGGCGCTGGAGCCGGAGTCGATGCGGGAGCAGGAGCGGGTGCAGGCGCAGGTGTCGCGGCCGGTGCTGTGCCCGGCTTGGGCGCCTTGCGCGGGTCCACGCTCGATTCAAAGATGTTCTGCACCACGGCCAGCTTCAGCGGCAGCACGCCGTCGTTCTTGTCCAGGGCCAGGGCTTTCTTGTAAGCCTGGCCGGCCAGGCGGGCATAGACATCGCCGAGGTTCTGGAAGGCGGTCGCGTAGGCCGGGTTGGTGCGGATGGCCAGCTCCAGAGCCTGGCGGGCCTTTTCGTACTCGCCCTGGTTGCCGTAGAGCACGGCCAGGTTGTTGTAGGGGCCGGGTAGCTCGGGGTGGGTCTCGATCAGCTTCTGGAACACGCCGATGGCCTCGGCATTGCGGTTCAGCAGCGAGAGTGCAATGCCGCGTTGCAGGCGCAGGCGCGGGTCCTCGGGCTTGGCGGCCAGCAGCTGATCGACTTTTTTCAAGCCCTCGGCGGCCTTGCCGGCGGCCAGGATGGCCTGCACCTCGCTGACCTCGTCGGCGCGAGCGGGACCGGTGCTCATCAAACCCAGCGACAGGGCCAGCAGGCTGGCCAGTACGGTCGGGCGGAACGCGGTGCGTGTCACGGACAAGAGCTTGGAGGAGGGCATGGTCGCGGCCGAGTGGGAATTGGCGCCGATTGTAGTGGGCCGACCCCGGCGTCGCCCGGGCCGGCTGGCACCGGAACTACCCGGGTTTCCCGGCCTTGCTGGGGCTCTTGACCCTGGGGCTGCATGCTAGAGTCAGTCGCAGTTTCTGCTGGAGGCCCAGCATCCTTGAACCGCCCTGGTGTGCATGCTGTATAACGTCGATTTTCACGAACGGATGTTCCCTCGGGCTCGCGGCCTGGCGCTGCCGGTGCTGTGCTTGCTGGCGCTGGCCGCCGGCCCCAGCCGGGCGCTGGACATCAGTCCGCCGCGCCTGCATTCGGCCCTGGGTCAGCCGCTGGAAGTGCAGATCGGCCTGCGTCTGAGTCCCGGCGACAAGATCAGCAAGACCCTGACCGACCCCTGCTTCAAGGTCGAGTTGAGCGTCGGTGAGCGCACGCTCAAGACCGCCGAGTTCATGCGTGCCATCGATTGGCAGGCGGCCGACGGCAGCATCCAGATGCGCTTGCACACCGCCGCGCCCGTGACCGAACCCCTGGTGCAGCTCAGCCTGGGCTGCCCACGCCAGCAATTCAGCCTGATGCTGGATCCTGCCCTGGCCTTGCCGCCGACGGCGGCCGGCCCGCTGCAGTTGGCGCCTGAGCGCGCGGCCCCTGGCCAATCGCCGGCCAAAGCCTCGGCACCGGCGCGGGGCCATCGCGGCGGCCCTGCCTTGCGCCTGGATGCCTCGCTGTCCGAGCGTGCCCCTGACACACCGGCCGCCGCCGCCGGCGCCGACTGGTTTGCCCCGCTGTCTGGCATTCGTCTCTTGCTGGCTCTGGATGTCGGTGGGCCGGAAGGCGCCACGCCCGAGACCCATCCCGGTGTCGAAGGCCCGCGGCCCGATCGCATCAAGCAGGCTGAGGCGCAGTTCGTCTCATTGCAAAACGAGCAGAAGCAGTTGCAGGCCGAGATGGCCCAGCTCAGCAGCGAGTTGCTGGCTCGTGAGCAGCGTCGTGCCGCCGGTCCAGATGGTTTCGCCTTGCGGCAACTCGGCTTGATTGCCCTGCTCGTGCTGGCTGGATTGGGGGGCTGGTTCTGGCGCTTGCGCCGTGCGAGCGCGCAGCCCTTGCGCCAGCGCTGAGCTCACAGCTTGGGTTGCTGCACCCGCCGTGACAGGGCTTCGGCGCTCTCCTTGCGCTCGCTGTAGCGGTCCACCAGGCATGGGCCGATGTCTCGGGTCAGCAGGGTGAATTTGTAGAGCTCCTCCATCACATCGACGACACGGTCGTAGTAGCTGGAGGGCTTCATGCGGCCTTGCTCGTCGAACTCCTGCCAGGCCTTGGCCACCGAGCTCTGGTTGGGGATGGTCAGCATGCGCATCCAGCGGCCCAGCACGCGCAGCTGGTTCACCGCGTTGAAGCTTTGCGAGCCGCCGCTGACCTGCATCACCGCCAGGGTCTTGCCCTGGGTCGGGCGCACGGCGCCGCTGGTCAGGGGGATCCAGTCGATCTGCGCTTTCATCACACCCGTCATGGCGCCGTGGCGCTCGGGGCTGCTCCAGACCATGCCCTCGCTCCACAGCACCAGCTCGCGCAGCTCCTGCACCTTGGGGTGGCTGTCGCTGCTGTCGTCCGGCAAGGGCAGGCCGCTCGGATTGAAGAATCGCACCTCGCCGCCCATGGCTTGCAGCAGGCGGCCGGCCTCTTCGGCCAGCAGGCGGCTGAAGGAGCGCTCACGCAGCGAGCCGTAGAGGATCAGAAAGCGCGGTGCATGCGCGCTGAGCTGGGCAGGGCGCAGGGCTTCGAGACTGGGGCGCTGGAACAACTGTGTGTCCAGAGCTGGGAAGTCTTCGGGCTTGATGGGAAGAGCGTCAGTCATGGCGTGTGGGTCGAGGTGAGAGCGCGGGGTAGGAGCGCATGGTGCAGCGCCAGGCCCAGCCCGGCGCCCAGCAACTCGGCCAGCACAAAGCCGGGCGCGCTGGCCGGGGCGATGCCGGCGAAGCTGTCGCTGAACATGCGGCCGAACACGGCGGCGGGGTTGGCAAACGAGGTGGAAGCGGTGAACCAGTACGCCGCGCCGATGTAAGCGGCCACCAGGGACGAAGCCCGGCCCGCCGGCGCGCGCAGGATCACCAGCAGCAGGCCGGCGGTGGCGATGCCCTCGGCCAGCCATTGCGCCGGCCCGGCGCGCAGCTTGGCCGAGGTCTGCAGCAAAGGCAGCTCGAACATCGCGTGGGCCGCCCAGGCGCCGAGCAAAGCACCGAGCAACTGGGCGGCGATGAAGGGCGCCAGGCTGGGCCAGGGCAGCTCGCGGCGCCAGGCCATCACCAGGGACACGGCCGGGTTGAAATGGGCGCCGCTGATGGGGCCGAAAACCTCGATCAGCACATAGAGCCCGCCCACGGTGGCGGCCGTGTTGGCCAGCAGGGCGAGGGCGACATTGCCGCCGGCCAGGCGCTCGGCCATGATGCCGGAGCCGATGACGATGGCCAGCAGCAGGGCCGTGCCCAGGGCTTCGGCCAGCAGCTTTTGAGATGACAGGCGGTGGTGCATGGTGAAGCAGACCCCGTCAACTCAGTTGCGTGCGATCTGTTGCAGGGCCGCGGCCAGCTCGGCGCCGTGCAGGCGCTCCAGCGGCAGGGCCAGCAGCTGCAGCATGCGGTAGGCAATCGCCTGGCGGGTCAGCTCGAAAGCACGGCGCTTGCCCTCCTCACCACCCTCGGCGTTCGACGGGTCGGGGTAGCCCCAGTGCACCTGCACCGGCGGCTGCTCGCTGCCGGAGAAGAACACCGGGCAGGTCTCGGCCGCAGCGCTGTCGCAAACCGTGATGACGATGGACAGCGGCGGCGCCTCCAGGCCCGTGAACTCGTCCCAGCTCTTGCTGCGGTAGCCCGCGACATCGACGCCGGCATTCGTCAAGGCTTCCAGCGCGAAGGGGTTGAGCCGGCCGCTGGGCGCGCTGCCGGCGCTGTGCGCGCGTACATCCCGGCCGAGCTTTTGGGCCCAGTGATTGAGCATGCCTTCGCTGAGCACGCTGCGCGCGGAGTTGTGGGTGCAGAGGATGAGGACGTGGGTGGTCATGGCGTAGACGAGAGGGTGGTGGGGCAGGCTTGATGAGGGTGCGGGATCAGCAGCCGCAGTCCAGCGGCTTGGGCTGCAGGCAGTCCTGGCCTTGGCAGCAGTTCTCGCCGAGGTAGGCCAGCAGGCTGTTCATCTGCGCAAAGTCGGCGCGGTAGACCAGATTGCGGCCCAGGCGCTCCTGGCTGAGCAGTCCGGCGTTGCTGAGTTCCTTGAGATGAAACGACAGGGTGGCCGCCGGCAGGCTCAGGGCTTCGGCCAGGGCACCGGGCGTCAAGCCGTCCGGCCCGGCGACCACCAGCAGGCGAAAGATGCGCAGGCGGTGGCTTTGGGCCAGGGCGGCGAGGGCGCGGATGACACGTTCTTCAGGCATGGAATTTATTATTCCATATCTATGGAAATATCGAAAAGTAAAAACCATCGATGCGCTTGACTCTGGACTCACTCCAGGGTTTCCAATGCAAGCCATGGACACACGCGCCCCTTCTGCTTCCCGCTCCGCGACTCATGCTCATGGCCACAGCCATGACCATGACCATGACCATGACCATGAACACGGTCATGCCCATGCCCCGGCCACGCCGGCCGCCCACGGCGACTGCTGTGGCCATGCCTGCGAAACGGCCGAGCCGGTGCTGCCGCCGGCCGCGCCCGCAGCGCTGGCCGGCTACACCCGCTACCGCATCGCCAGCATGGACTGCGCGGTCGAGCAGGCCGAGATCCGCGCGGTGCTGGAGCCGCTCGCTGGCATTGAAGCGCTGCGTTTCGATCTGCCGGAGCGCCAGCTGGCCCTGAAAGCGCCGGAGGCGGTGCAGGACCAGGCCGTTGCCGCCATCCGCCGCCTCGGCTATGAGCCGCAGCTTTTGTCCCAGGATGCCGAGCCGGGCGCTGCCGCAGCCGAAGGCCTGGGTGCGGGAATCTCGCGACTGATCGCCTCCTTGCTGGCGGCATTGGGCGCCGAAGCCCTGGCCTTTTTCGCGCCGGACACGCTGCCCTGGCAGATCGCCTCCATGGCCCTGGCCCTGACGGCCATCGGCCTGGCCGGGCTGGAGACCTACAAGAAGGGCCTGGCGGCGCTGCGCGTCGGCCGCCTCAACATCAATGCCTTGATGGCCGTGGCCGTCACCGGCGCCTTTGTCATCGGCCAATGGCCCGAGGCGGCTATGGTGATGGCGCTGTATGCCCTGGCCGAGCTGATCGAAGCGCGCGCCGTGGACCGTGCGCGTCATGCCATCCAAAGCCTGCTGGCCCTGGCACCCGAGGATGCCGAAGTGCTGCAGGCCGACGGCCAGTGGCGCCGCTTGCCCAGCGGCGATGTGCCCCTGGGCGCGACCGTGCGCCTGAAGCCGGGCGAGCGCGTGCCGCTGGATGGCCGCGTGCTGCGTGGCCAGAGCGCGGTGGACCAGGCCCCGGTCACCGGCGAGAGCCTGCCAGTGGACAAGCGGGCCGGCGATGCGCTGTTTGCGGGCACCATCAACCAGACCGCGGCGCTGGAATTCGAAGTCACGGCCCTGGCGGCCGACAGCACCCTGGCCCGCATCATCCATGCCGTCGAAGAGGCGCAGTCCAGCCGCGCGCCGACGCAGCGCTTTGTCGATCGCTTTGCGGCCATCTACACCCCCGCGGTCTTTGTGCTGGCGCTGGCGGTGGCGCTGCTGATGCCCTGGCTGGCCGGCTGGACCTGGCTGCAATCGGTCTACAAAGCCCTGGTGCTGCTGGTGATCGCCTGCCCCTGCGCCCTGGTGATCTCGACGCCGGTGACGGTGGTCAGCGGCCTGGCTGCGGCGGCGCGGCGCGGCATCCTGATCAAGGGCGGGGTCTATCTGGAAGAGGCCCGCAAGCTCAAGGTGGTGGCGCTCGACAAGACCGGCACCCTGACCGAAGGCCGGCCGGTGCTGACGCATTTTGAGCTGCTGCGCCCCGGCGCCGAGCTGGCGCGCGTGCAGGCCTGGGCCCAAGCCCTGGCTTCGCGCTCGGACCACCCCGTGTCCAAGGCGATTGCCCATGGCCTTTCGGTCACCGTGGTGCCCGAGGTGCAAGGCTTCCGCGCCGAAGCGGGTCGAGGCGTGGCCGGCCAGGTCGAGGGCCAGGCGCTGGTGCTGGCCAACCACCGCTGGATCGAGGAGCGCGGCCAGTGCTCGCGGGAACTGGAGGCGCAGATGGCGCTGCATGAGCAGGCCGGCCGCAGCGTCAGCCTGCTGGCCGATGCCGGCGGCGTGCTGGCCTTGTGCGCCGTGGCCGACACGGTCAAGCCTTCCAGCCGCCAGGCCGTGGCCGATCTGATCGTTCTGGGCCTGACCCCGGTCATGCTCTCGGGCGACAACCCGCGCACCGCGCAGGCGATCGCGGCCCCGCTGGGCATCACCGAGCTGCGCGCCAATCTGCTGCCCGAGGACAAGCTGGCCGCCATCACCGAGCTGCAGGCCCGCCTGGGCCCCACGGCCATGGTCGGCGACGGCATCAACGACGCGCCGGCCCTGGCCCGCGCCGACATCGGTTTCGCCATGGGCGGCGCCGGCACGCACACAGCCATGGAGGCGGCCGATGTGGTGGTGATGAATGACGACCTGTCGCGCCTGCCCGAGACCATCCGGCTCTCGCGCCGCGCCCGCGCCGTGCTGTGGCAGAACATCGCCCTGGCCCTGGGCATCAAGGCGGCGTTTTTGCTGGCTGCCTTGTTCGGTAGCGCGACCATGTGGATGGCGGTGTTCGCCGATATGGGCGCCAGCTTGCTGGTGGTGTTCAACGGCCTGCGCATGCTGCGCGGCGCGCGCCGCTGAAATTCAGCGTTTACCCGCATCCGCTTCGCTCCCGCTGGCTATACTGCGCCCGCTTCTGTTCAAGCCTTCTCCATGCGTCGTCTCTTCCTTACCTTGCTGGCACTGTTGATGCTGGCCCAGTCCAGCTGGGCTGCGGCAGCGCTGTGCTGCATCAAGGAGTTCCAGGCCAGCGCCCTGGAGGCGGCCGTGCATCTGCAAGGCCAGGCCCATGCCGAGCCGCGTGAGCCTCAAGTGCTCGGCGATGACGGTGATGCGCTCGAGCTCAAGGCCCAGGATGTCTGCGCCCTCGGCCACTGCCATTGCAACCATTCACCCCTGGCTCTGTCGCCCGACGCCGATCTGGATGCCCAGGCCGACGGCGCACAGCGGCGCCCGCCGCCGCGCTGCGCAGCCGCGCGCTCGCACATCCCCGAAGGGCGCGACCGCCCCAACTGGCTGCGCGCCTGAGCGGCGCGTCGTCCAAGACTCTTTTCCACCTTTTGCTTGTCCTCACGCGGCCTGGCCGTGTGAGATGAGCTCGGCCTGAACGTTTCTTTTTCAGGCCCGCCGGACGCTGCGCCGACCACCCGTATGTGCTGTTTTTCCACACAAACCGGAGTGTTCGATGCGAACCCCTTTTTCCAATTCTGTTGGCCCCGTGCCGCTGCGGATGACACGCGCCGCGGCGCTGCTGTCGCTCTGCGCCCTGGCGCTGCTGAGCCCGTGCTTGCGGGCGCAAACGCCTGAACCTGTCCCCGCGGCGAGCTTGAGCCTGCCGCAAGCCCTGAACCTGGCCCTGAGCCACAACCCCGATCTGGCCGCTGCGCGCCTGGAGCTGCAGGCTCAGGAAGCGGCCGAGCAGCAAGCCGGTGTCGGCCCCAACCCTGAGCTCAGCCTGCTGATCGAAGACACGCGCCGTGCCAGCCGCAGCAGCACCGTGCAGTGGAGCCAGGCCCTGGAGCTGGGCGGCAAGCGCGCCGCCCGGGTGGCCGCGGCCGCCCATGCCCGCGAGCAGGCGGCCGTGGGCTTGCTGGCGCGGCAGGCCGAGCTGCAGGCCGCTGTCAGCACGGCGTTTTTTGAACTGCTGGCAGCGCAGGAGCAGCAGCGCCTGAGCGAATCGGCCATGCAGCTGGCCGAGCGCAGCGTGCAGGCGGTGCAGCTGCGTTTGCAGGCCGGCAAGGTGGCGCCGCTGGAGCTGCACAAAGCCCAGGTCGCCGCCGGCACCGTGCGTGCGGACCTGGCCCAGGCCCGCAGCGAGCTGAGCCTGGCCCGCCAGCGCCTGGCTGCGCTCTGGGGCGGCGCCGGGGCCCGCTTCGAGCGCGCCGAGGGCCAGGCCGAGCAGATGCCGCCCATCAGCGCCGAAGCCGCGCCCAGCAGCACGGCACTCGATGAAGCGCCAGCCCTGCGCCTGGCCCGCCTGGACATCGCCCGCCGCCAGGCCTTGACGGCCGGCGAGCGCGCCAAGCGCGTGCCCGATCTGACCGTCAGCCTGGGCGCCAAACGTGAGGCGGAAACGGGGCGAAGCATGGCCGTGATCGGCCTGTCTCTGCCTTTGCCGCTGCGCGATCGCAACGAAGGCAATCTGCTCGAAGCGCTGAAGCGCGAGGAGCAGGCGCGCGAGCAACTGGCCGCCGCGCAAGTGCGCCTGCGCCTGGACCTGGCGCAAGCCCAGGAGCGCCTGCGCCAGACCCGCCTGCAGCAGCTGAGCCTGCGCGAGCAGCAGCTGCCGCTGGCGCAGACGGCGTTTGACACCGCGCTGCGCGGCTATGAGCTGGGCAAGTTCGCCTTCATCGACGTGCTCGATGCCCAGCGCAGCCTGTTCCAGCTGCACCAGCAAGCCCTGCGCCAGAGCGCCGAAGCCTGGCGCGCCGCCGCCGAGATCGCCCGCCTTCTGGGGCTGCCGCCGTTTGCTGCGCAGCCCACCACCCCACAAGACCGCACATCATGATGAAGAACAGCAGCAACACAGAATCGACATATCCCCGCCCGGCAGCGCGCCCCAAGAAGCAGGCCCTGGCCGTGGCCGTGGTGCTGGCCCTGGGCCTGGCCGGCGGCTGGGCCATCCTGCGCGGCGGGCCGGCCGTGGCCGGGGCTGAGGCCCATGCGCACGGCGAAGGCGAGGCGGCCCACGAAGAAGCGCAGACCAAACCTGCCGCGGCTCCGGCCTCCGCCGCGGCGGACGGCCATGCCGACAGCGGCGAAGAGTCCATCGAACTCAGCGACGAGCAGCTGCAGCGCCAGGCCATCCGCCTGGAAGCCGCCGGCCCGGCCAGCCTGGCCCGCAGCCTGGAGCTGCTGGGCGAGGTCAAGCTGAACCAGGACCGCAGCGTGCTGGTGACGCCGCGCCTGGCCGGCCAGGTCGAGGCGGTGCGCGTCAGCGCCGGGGACCGGGTGCAGGCCGGCCAGGTGCTGGCCGTCATCTCCAGCCAGGCCCTGGCTGACCAGCGCAGCGAGCTGCTGGCGGCTCAAAAGCGCCTGGCCCTGGCGCGCGGCGTCTACGAGCGCGAGAAGAAGCTCTGGGAAGAAAAGATCAGTGCCGAGCAGGACTATTTGCAAGCCCGCCAGGCCTTCCAGGAGGCGGAGATCACCGCCGAAAACGCGCGCCAGAAGCTGCAGGCCCTGGGCGCCGGCGCGGCGGCCAGCGGCACCGCGGGCCTGACCCGTTACGAGGTCCGCGCCCCGATGGCCGGCGTGGTGGTCGAGAAGAAGATCAGCGTGGGCGAGGTGCTCAAGGACGATGCGCCCATCTTCCAGCTGGCCGATCTGGGCACGCTGTGGGTAGAGCTGAGCTTGCCGGTGCAGACCCTGGGCCAGCTGCAGATCGGCGCGCGCGGCCGCATCCAGGGCGCACCGGCCAGCGAGCCGGCGCTGACGCTGAGCCATATCGGCAGCACCGTGGCCGAGCAAAGCCGCAGCGCCATGGGCCGCTTGCTGCTGCCCAACCCGCGCGGCCTGTGGCGGCCGGGCCAGCCGGTGACGGTGGCGCTGCAAACCGGCCAAACGGGCGCCTCGGCTGAGGTGACGGTGCCGGTGGCGGTGCGCAACGAAGCGCTGCAAAGCCGTGAAGGCCGCGACGAGGTCTATGTGCGCGAAGGCCAGCGCATGGTGGCCCGCGCCGTGCGCCTGGGCCGCAGCGACGGCCGCCACACCGAGGTGCTGCAAGGCCTGAGCGCCGGGGAGCGCTATGCCTCGGCCAACAGCTTTGTCGTCAAGGCCGATCTGGGCAAGTCGGCCGCGGCCCACGCGCACTGATGAGCAAAGAACAGCGAGAGGACGCAAACCATCATGTTTGAAAAACTCATACGAGCCGCCATCGCCCAGCGCTGGGCGGTGATGCTGGGCGTGCTGGCCATGGCCTTGTGGGGCGTGTACAGCCTGCAGCGCCTGCCCATCGACGCCGTGCCGGACATCACCAATGTCCAGGTGCAGATCAACACCGAGGCGCCCGGCTACTCGCCGCTGGAATCCGAGCAGCGCGTCAGCTTCCCCATCGAGACGGCCATGGCCGGCCTGCCGAATCTGGAGCAGACGCGTTCGCTCTCGCGCTACGGCCTGTCCCAGGTGACCGTGGTGTTCAAGGACGGCACCGACATCTACTTCGCCCGCCAGCTGGTGAGTGAGCGCATCCAGCAGGCGCGCGGCCAGCTGCCGGCCGGCCTGGCGCCGGCCCTCGGCCCCATCGCCACCGGCCTCGGTGAAATCTATATGTGGACGGTGGAGGCCAAGCCCGAGGCACGCCGGCCCGATGGCCAGGCCTACACGCTCAGCGATCTGCGCGAGATCCAGGACTGGATCGTCAAGCCGCAGCTGCGCACCGTGCCCGGCGTGACCGAGATCAACACCATCGGCGGCCATGCCAAGGAGTACCTGGTGGCGCCCCGGCCCGAGCAGCTGGTGGCCCATGGCCTGAGCCTGGCCGAGCTGGTGCAGGCGCTGGAGCGCAACAACAGCAATGTCGGGGCCGGCTATATCGAGCGGCGCGGTGAGCAGTATCTGATCCGTGCGCCGGGTCAGCTGGGCTCGATCGAGGACATCGCCAACACGGTGATCCAGACCCGTCAGGGCCTGCCGCTGCGCGTGCGCGATGTGGCCGAGGTGGGCCTGGGCCAGGAGCTGCGCAGCGGCGCGGCCACCGAGAACGGCCGCGAGGTGGTGCTGGGCACGGTCTTCATGCTGATGGGCGAGAACAGCCGCGTGGTCGCGCGCGCGGTGGACCTCAAGCTCAAGGAGATCGCCCGCAGCCTGCCCGAGGGCGTGATCGTGCAGACGGTCTACGACCGCACCGTGCTGATCGACAAGGCGATTGCCACCGTCAAGAGCAATCTCTTCGAGGGCGCGCTGCTGGTGGTGGCGGTGCTCTTTCTCTTCCTCGGCAATTTGCGCGCGGCCCTGATCACGGCGGCGGTGATTCCGCTGGCCATGCTGTTCACCTTCAGCGGCATGGTGGCCAACCGCGTCAGCGCCAATCTGATGAGCTTGGGCGCGCTCGACTTCGGCATCATCATCGACGGCGCCGTGGTCATCGTCGAGAACTGCGTGCGCCGCCTGGCCCATGCCCAGGCCCTGGCCGGCCGACGCTTGAGCCGCAGCGAGCGCTTTGCCGAGGTGTTTGCCGCTGCGCGCGAGGCGCGCCGGCCGCTGCTCTACGGCCAGCTCATCATCATGGTGGTCTACCTGCCGATCTTTGCCCTCAGCGGGGTGGAGGGCAAGATGTTCCACCCCATGGCCTTCACCGTGGTGGCGGCCCTGGCCGGCGCCATGATCCTGTCGCTGACCTTTGTGCCGGCGGCCGTGGCCTTGTTTATCGGCAATCACGTGGCCGAAAAGGAAAACCGCCTGATGGGCTGGGCCCGCCGCGGCTATGCGCCGGCCCTGGACTGGGCCTTGCTGAACAAGCCCCTGGTGCTGGCGCTGGCGGCGGTGTCGGTGAGCCTGAGTGGCCTGATGCTCAGCCGCATGGGCAGCGAGTTCGTGCCCAGCCTGGACGAGGGCGATATTGCTTTGCATGCCTTGCGCATCCCAGGCACCAGCCTGAGCCAGTCGGTGGCCATGCAGGCGGAGCTGGAGTGGGTGATCCAGACCTTCCCCGAGGTGCAGCGCGTCTACGCCAAGCTGGGCACAGCCGAGATTGCCACCGACCCCATGCCGCCCAATGTGGCCGACACCTTTGTCATGCTCAAGCCGCGCGCCCAGTGGCCCGACCCCAAGCGGCCCACGGCCGACTTGGTGGCCGCGCTGCAGGCGGCCGTGGCCCAGGTGCCGGGGCAGAACTACGAGTTCACCCAGCCCATCCAGATGCGCTTCAACGAGCTGATCTCGGGCGTGCGCAGTGATGTGGCGGTCAAGGTGTTTGGCGATGAGATGGCGGTGATGGAGCGCAGCGCCGAGGCCATCGCGGCCGTGCTGCAGCGCATCCCCGGTGCGGCCGACGTCAAGGTCGAGCAGACCACCGGCCTGCCCATGCTCAGCCTGCAGCTGGACCGCGCCAAGCTGGCCCGTTTGGGCCTGAGCGTGGCCGAGGTGCAGGAGAGTGCGGCCATTGCCATCGGCGGCCAGGAGGCGGGCACCCTGTTCGAGGGCGACCGCCGCTTCGACATCCTCGTTCGCCTGCCTGAGACCTTGCGCAGCGATGTGGAGGCGCTCAAGCGCTTGCCGCTGCGTCTGCCGCCCACGTCTGCCAATGCCGCGCCGGCCTACGTGACCCTGGGTGAGGTGGCGCAGTTCGACATGGCGCCGGGCCCGAACCAGCTCAGCCGTGAGCAGGGCAAGCGCCGCGTGGTCGTGACGGCCAATGTGCGCGGACGCGACATCGGCTCTTTTGTGGCCGAGGCGCAAGCCCGGCTGCAGGCCGAGGTCAAGATCCCGCCGGGTTACTGGACGCAGTGGGGCGGCACCTTTGAGCAGCTGCAGTCCGCCAGCCAGCGCCTCAAGATCGTCGTGCCCCTGGCCCTGAGCCTTGTCTTTTTGCTGCTGTTCGCCATGTTCCGCGATCTCAAGGACGGTCTGCTGGTCTTCACCGGCGTGCCCTTTGCGTTGAGCGGCGGCATTGCGGCCCTGTGGCTGCGCGACATCCCGCTGTCCATCTCGGCCGGCGTGGGCTTCATCGCGCTTTCAGGCGTGGCGGTGCTCAACGGCCTGGTGATGATTGCCTACATCCGCAGCCTGCGCGAAGAGCAGGGCATGGCGCTGGACGAGGCCGTGCGCGAAGGCGCGCTGACCCGTCTGCGCCCGGTGCTGATGACCGCCCTGGTCGCCTCGCTCGGCTTCGTCCCTATGGCCTTGGCCGTGGGCACCGGCGCCGAGGTTCAGCGCCCGCTGGCCACGGTGGTGATCGGCGGCATTCTCTCCTCGACGGCGCTGACCCTGCTGGTGTTGCCGGTGCTGTATCGCTGGGTGCATGGGCGCGCGGCCGCGCGCCATGCCTTGGCTCACGGAGAGCAACAAGCGCACCGCAACGCAAGTGCCGCTGATTTCAGCGCTTAGTCGGTGCCGCTCTCACGTCCCGGCACTGCGCCGCCATTGACGCCGAGGGGGCGAATCCGCCCCTTCGGCTGAAGGCTGTGTCGCGCTGCGGAGCGCAAGCGGGTGCTTGCGGCGTTTGAGGCGCAGCCTGCCATCTGTGCCTGAGGGCGCCTGAGAAAGCGTTGGAGCGAAGCGTCGGCATGGCCGGCGCTTTTTTTGCCTCTGCGCTCGGGTTCTCATTCGCCGGCCCGGCTGTTTGGAGCCGCGCGGGCAAAGAAAAAAGCCCGCAACCTTTCGGATGCGGGCTTTTCATGTTTTGGTGGCGCTTCAGGGATTCGAACCCCGGACCTGCGGATTATGATTCCGCTTTACATGGAATTTGCCTGAGTTGAGTTGTGTTGATACACTCTATATAAATCAATGACTTGCATTGTTTTGCTGGATTTCCATACAGCGCAGACGTTGATTGGAATTCAGCTAAATAGAGAAAAAGTGGCTACATGGTGGCTACATGGCTAAGTCGGAGTGACTCAACGTGGCGCGTCCAAGCAAATCCGCCGTTCTTGACCTGACACAGGCAATCGACCTGACAGCTGGCGCCATTGAGCGCCTGAGCTGCCCGCCGGGGAAGGCCCAAGCTTTCTTGCGGGACTTGAAGGCGCCCGGCTTGCGGGTGCGGGTAACGGCTTCCGGCGCGAAGTCGTTTGTCTTTGAGGCGAAGCTGAGTCGTCAGACCATCCGTCGCACCCTCGGTGATGTGCGAGCCTGGACCATCGATGCGGCTCGCATCGAAGCAAATCGCTTGCGTGTTGGCATCGACGCCGGCAGTGACCCCCGTGAGGTTGAGCGGGCTCAACAAGCTGCTGCCTTGCAGCGGCAGGCTGAAGCCGCAGCGCGGGTTGAGGCGGAAAAGGTGGCTGCTGCGACCGTGGGTGAGGTTTGGGCCGTCTATGTGGAGGACCGCCGCCCGTTTTGGGGTGAACGGCACTACGCCGACCACCTGAAGATGGCCAAGCCTGGCGGCGAGGTGGCGAAGCGGGGCGTGAAGGCCGGCGCTGACGGCAGCAAGCCAAAGACGGTGCCAGGCCCTATCCATGCACTTCTGGCGCTGCCGCTGCGAGACCTGACCCCGGACAAGGTGGAGGCCTGGGCCGCTGAGCAAGCCAAGTCCCGGCCGACCTATGCCCGGCTGTGCTGGCGCTGTCTCAAGGTTTTTCTGAATTGGTGTGCCGAGCATCCTGACTATGCACGCTTGCTTGCAACCGCAAACCCCGCACGCACCAAGCGCACACGCGAAGTGTTGGGTCGACCCAGCGTCAAGGACGATGCCTTGCAGCGCGAGCAGTTGGCCGTCTGGTTTGCTGCGGTGCGGCAGATCCAGAACCCGGTGATTGCGGCCTATTTGCAGACCATGTTGTTGACCGGCGCGCGGCCGGGCGAGATCCTGACGCTGCGCTGGGAGGACGTAAATATCCAGTGGAAGGGCCTCACCATCCGCGACAAGGTGGAGGGCGAGCGCGTGATCCCATTGACGCCCTACGTCGCCAACCTATTGGCGGGTCTTCCCCGTCGCAATGAGTGGGTCTTCTCCAGCACGCGGGCACTGAGCCTGAATCCAGAAAGCTTGAAGCGTCGTCAAGCCAAGCACGCCCGGCGCGGCTCGGTTGCCCCGGAAGGGGAACTGGTGCAGGCCAGTGCGTCCGGCCACCTCACCGACCCCAGCAGCGCCCATCGCTGTGCGTGCACCGCTGCGGGCTTGGCGGGCTTGACCCTGCATGGCCTGAGGCGCTCGTTTGCCAGCTTGACTGAATGGCTGGAAATTCCGTCGGGTGTCGTTGCGCAGATTCAAGGGCACAAGCCCAGCGCGACGGCTGAGAAACATTACAAGCGACGCCCACTCGACCTGTTACGTGTCCACCATGAGCGCATTGAGGCTTGGATTCTTGAGCAGGCCGGTCTTCCTTTCATCAGTGCGTCGGCACCTGGCTTGGGCTTGCAGGTGGTCCGTGGTTGAAAATCTTGGTGCTGGTGCCTGGCATGAGAATCTTGGCGGAAGGGTAGGGCTTGGGGAGGCCCCGCACTGAACGACCAAGGACTGGCAGCACGCAATCGGAGTGCATATCTGTGGAGATTTTTAAAATTAGGAGCAGCATGGGGAGCGCTGCCGAGAGGACTTCGTACGTACGAAATGGCGCGCCCGACACGCAGGGGCTTCTGCTATTCGCAGTGGGGGTGTCGGCATGAAGGTCTTGCCACCCATCCTGCGCGATAGGCTTGTGACGGCACGCAAACGATGCACTGAATTGGGCATCCGCCATCCTCTTGAGCTGGCTGCGACAGCCAACTGCGAGCTGACCCTGGTTCAACACATCGCCGAGTTTGGAGTCTGGGGCGAGTCAGCCTCTGAGTTCCCTGAGTTCGCGGCTTTGCCAAAGCATCACCGTAGGGCAGTTGCTGAGTTTGCGGCGGTCGTTTGTGACATCGAAAAGTATTGCTCCGAGCCGCGGTCATTTGAGGGACGCTTGACGGTGAGCGAAAAGCAGCGGGGCGTGCGTGCCAAGAGGACCGAAAAACAGGCCAAAGCAAAATCTGCTAAGCGGGCGAATCGGGCCGAAAGCCGCAAGGGCAAGTCCACAAAAGACCGCGATGCAATCGTTGCGTTTATGGTTAGTAGAGGCTATGCCGGCAATGTATATCGCGGCAATGGGAAGGCGTTGGTTTTGGACGCCATGAGGGACTTCAACTGCGGCGAAACCAAGGTCAAGTCTGCAATTCGTTACGGGCAAGAGCAAGGCATTCTTCCCAGGGGCAGAAAACAACGCCGGGTTGGAAAAATTTAGGTCGCTGAACTGCGGCCAACCGGTAGAGGGGATTTCGGCGACTTTTGCGGTAAGAAATTTACGGCTCATTCAATCAACAGCCCGAAAGGGCCATTCATGATGAGCGTAAAAGGCAAACAGCCCATTCCGATTTCTGAAGAGACCCGTACCCATCTGCCGACCCATGAGGCGGCCTACTATTTGCTCCGCCAAGTGCAGACTTTGCGCATGTGGGCCTGCCGTGAAAACGGTCCGGTGCGCCCAACCCGCATCAATGGCCGCTTGGCCTGGCCCGTCGATGGCATCAAGGCCGCGCTGGGGGTAGAGCAATGAGGCAGCTCTCCATCTCCGAGGTCGGTGACAGCTCCGCCAAGGTCGCGCGCTTCTACGGCACCAACAAACCACGCCATTTGCGTGCACTTGATGCACTGTTGTCCGGCGCCAAAGTGTCTCGTGAGGCCATGGACCGCATCACGGGGGCCAGCAACAGCCCGCACGTCATTTCTGAGCTGCGCAAGCTCGGCTTGCCGGACAGAGTCTGCCTCGGGTGCGTGCGTCGCGCCAAAGAGGACCGGGATGGGAAGACCGTGCGTCCTGGCTACTTCTACCTGACGGCTGAAGGGCGCCGCCGCGTCCAGTTGTGGTTGTCTGAGCAGAGCAAGACGCTGGCCGAAATGCTTGCCGAAGCCGCGGAGGGTTAGGCAATGACTGGCCTGCGCAGAAGTAGCACCAAGCGAGTGGGGCCATCAGCAGCTTGGTTTGCTTTGCCCATCAACCAATTGCTCTACGGAGTGAACCGGCTTGGTGCCGACGGCATCCCTTGTGTGATGGGGCGGCTTGGCCTCCAAAGTTTGAGCAGGACTGAGTCGCTGACGGGGCCAGGGGCAGGTCAATGAGCGCGGCAGCGCTCCTTCGAGTCGGCAAGCTCAAGGGGCCCAGGCATTTGCGCGATGCGGTTGCGCACAATCGCCGCGTCATCCAAGCCGAGCGTGGAGCGGACAGCCACATCGACGCGGCCCGAAGTCACCTCAATGAGTGCCTTGCTGGCTCGGGCAGCCCTGATGAAGTTCAGTTGCGCGCAAAACTGTTGATGGAGGCTGCTGGCATCCAAAAGCTGCGCAAGGACGCAGTTCGTGCCCTTGAGTTCATCGTGAGCTTGGCGCCCGGCCAATGCGCGAACCCGCGTGAGCTGTTTGTAGACGCATTGCGTTGGCTGGCCAAGCGATATGGTGGCGACGCCAACATCCTGGCGGCCGATATTCATCACGACGAAAGCGCGCCGCACATGCATGTTTTGGTGCTGCCGCTTCTCGAAGGTCGAATGGTCGGCTCGGATGCCATTGGCGGTCGCAGCCAACTGCGGGCCATGCAAAGCGAGTTCTTCGAGGAGGTCGCCAAACCCTATGGTTTGCGTCCGCATCAGACGCGCATGGTCGGTGCCACCAAGGCAACGGTTTGCGCCGCTGTGCGCGCAGAGCTCAAGCGGAGGTGTGACCCGAGCATGAACAGTGTGCTTTGGCCCCAGATACGCGCTGCCATTGAAGCCAACCCGGGCCTCTATGCGGCAGCTCTTGGCCTGGATGTGAGCGCGCTCGCAAAGCCGAAGAGGCTGCGTGGCATGACGGAGATTTTCACCAGCAAGGGCAAAGGCAGCCAGCGGCGCGAAGACGACAACCCTATAGGGTTTGGCGGGCTGAAAACTCCTGCGCCCGATGGTGTTCTCAATCCCCCGGACACGCAAACCCTAGCTCTGTGTAGGGTTCATGTTCCTCCGCCGCACGTATCGGGGCCCAACGAGCTCACGGCCAGCAATAGGCTCGTCAACGCTGCATAGCCCAATACCCTTCGGGACCGGGCGATGGCCAAATCGGTGGACGACCTGCCTCCGTAGTTCCAGTGACCTGACCCGAGCGATGCGCAACGCTTCGCGCGCATGCGCGAGCCCGGCATCGAAATGCTCAAAAAGACCTGCCAGCCCAGCCATTGCAATGCGAGCTGCCGGCCCCAATGGGCGAGAGCTTCGGTTCCGCCAGTGTCCCGAGTTCCTCGGTACTTGTGTCCAACGCCCCCGGCGGGCTTTCATAGCACTCGCTGCTGAGTGAATCCATGGGGCGCAATGGTTGGCACCGGCTGTTCCATCCGCCTTGGGTGCATGCGCTCGACATCAAGCCTTGATGGCGTGTGCGAACTGAGAGCTTTTGAGAACCTGAGAAAACCTGAGCTTCGGGACACAGCCTCGCCTTGCCGTAGCATGGCCGCGAACAGACGGGAGCATCATGAAACACACCGAGCCACCGCTGCTCGATGCCGACATAGAGGCCGACTTGTGCCTGCTCGGCATGCATATTCTCTTTTCGGACGACGCTCATGAGGCGCGTGAGTCCTTTTGGCAAGCCCAGGCCGAGGCCAAAGCCAGGCTCCAGGCGCGAGGCCTGCTGCCGCCTGACGCTTCGCCCTCGCTCCACGATCCCCGCGGCCCGATGGTGTTTTAGCGACCGGCCCGCCCGCACACCCAAGCGTTCCATGGCCGGATGTGGCTTGGCCTCACAATGCCGGCCAGATTCCTCCCATTGCCAACGCCCTTGCTCGCCGAATGAACCATCAAGCCTTGTCTTCCTTTATCTGGTCGGTTGCCGACCTGCTGCGCGGCGACTACAGACAGTCCGAATACGGCCGCGTTATCCTGCCCTTCACCGTGCTGCGCCGGCTGGACTGCGTGCTGGAAGCCACCAAGCCGGCCGTGTTGGCTGAGTTCGAGGCCAAGACCAAAGCGGGGCTGAACCCCGAGCCCTTCCTGCTGCGCAAGGCGGGCCAGAGCTTCTACAACAGCTCGCCGCTGGACCTGGTCAAGCTGCTGGGCGACCAGGACCACATTCGCCAGAACCTCTACGCCTACGTCCAGGCCTTTTCGCCGGCCGCGCGGGACATCTTTGAGCGCTTTGACTTCCACACCCAGGTCGAGCGCCTG
Organism: Roseateles sp. GW835-FHT13E02; assembly: GCF_058794035.1. NCBI lineage: Bacteria > Pseudomonadati > Pseudomonadota > Betaproteobacteria > Burkholderiales > Sphaerotilaceae > Roseateles > Roseateles sp. GW835-FHT13E02. The sequence goes on along the minus strand of NZ_JBXAGJ010000012.1, from coordinate 57,454 downwards.
GCCAAGGCCAATCTGCTCTACCTGGTGGTCGAGAAATTCGCCAACATCGACCTGCACCCCGAGGCCGTGGACAACGCCGCCATGGGCGCGGTGTTCGAGGAGCTGATTCGCAAGTTCGCCGAAATCAGCAACGAAACCGCCGGGGAGCACTTCACCCCGCGCGAGGTCATCCGCCTGATGGTGGACCTGCTCTTCATCGAAGACGACGACGTGCTCTCGCCCGGCAACGCCGTGGTCCGCACCATCTACGACCCGACCGCCGGCACCGGCGGCATGCTGTCGGTGGCGGGCGAGTACCTGCTGGAGCACAACCCGCAGGCGCGGCTGACCATGTTCGGCCAGGAGCTCAATGACGAGAGCTATGCCATCTGCAAGGCCGACATGCTCATCAAGGGCCAGCCGGTGGAAAACATCGTCGTCGGCAACACGCTCAGCGACGACGGCCACGCCCATTCCAAGTTCGACTACATGCTCTCCAACCCGCCCTTCGGCGTGGAATGGAAGAAGGTCGAAAAGGTGGTGCGCCAAGAGCACGAGCAAAAAGGCTTCGATGGCCGCTTCGGCCCCGGCCTGCCGCGCGTCAGCGATGGCTCCATGCTCTTCCTGATGCACCTGCTGGCTAAGATGCGCTTGGCGCAGGACGGCGGCAGCCGCTTCGGCATCGTGCTGAACGGCTCGCCTCTGTTTACCGGCGGCGCCGGCAGCGGCGAGAGCGAAATCCGCCGCTACGTGCTGGAGAACGACCTGGTGGAGGCCATCGTCGGCCTGCCCAGCGATATGTTCTACAACACCGGCATCGCCACCTACGTCTGGATTTTGTCCAACAAGAAGCCGGCCGACCGCAAGGGCTTCGTGCAGCTCATCGACGCCAGCAGCTTCTGGCAGAAGATGCGCAAGAGCCTGGGCTCCAAGCGCAAGGAGATGAGCGAGGCGCACATCGCCATGGTCACGCGTCTGTTCGGCGACTTCACCGAGGCGGAACTGGTGACGGTGTTCGACGCAGCCGGCCAGGCCCAGGGCGAGCCGCAGCTGGTCACCGGCACCGACACCCTGCCCGCCGTGCCCGAAGGTGGCAAGTTCAAGCGCGTACCCATCTCGCGCATCTTCAAGAACCAGGACTTCGGCTACACCACCATCACCGTCGAGCGACCGCTGCGCGATGAACAGGGTCAGGTCTTGCTGGGCCTCAAGGGCAAGCTCAAGGGTAAGCCCCAGCCCGACAGCGCGCTGCGCGACACCGAGAACGTGCCGCTGGGTGAGGACATCCAGGCCTATTTCAAGCGCGAGGTGCTGCCGCATGCGCCGGACGCCTGGATTGACGAAGAGAAGAGCAAGGTCGGCTACGAGATTCCGTTCAACCGGCATTTCTACGTCTTCGAGCCTCCGCGCAGCCTGCACGTCATCGACGAAGAGCTGAAGACCGTCACGGCGAGCATCATGAAGATGCTGGGGGAGTTGGCGGAATGAGCTTGCCGAGGTACCAAAAATACAGAGACAGCGGCCTTGTCTGGCTAGGAAGCATCCCAGAGTATTGGACGGTCAAGAAGCTCGGGCATGAATTTGCCGAGCCCCCTTGCTACGGAGTACTTGTCCCTGACTTTGAGGTCGATGGCGTCCCCATGATTCGTATCACGGATATGCGCAACGGCAAAGTCACCCGAGACGAGCTGACCACCATCTCGCGCGCACTCTCAAGCCAGTACACACGCACATTGACGGAGAGCGGAGACGTACTTCTCTCCGTAGTTGGCACTATTGGTGAAGTCGTTCATGTTGATGACGAGCTCGCCGGAGTAAATCTCTCTAGAGCAGTTGCACGTCTGCAGCCGGATTCGAATGGACTGTCTCGGAGCTACCTAGGCTGGCTCCTACAGTCGATTATTTTTCGCACATATGTCGACTTGGTTTGCGTGGGTAGTGCGCAGCGGGTCCTAAACATGGGCGACCTTTCAGCCTTTCGAGCAGGATTTCCTCCGCTGGCAGAGCAAGCCGCCATTGCTGGTTTCCTCGACCGCGAAACCGCCAAAATCGACGCGCTGGTTGCCGAGCAGGAAAAGCTCATCGCCCTGCTGGCCGAAAAGCGCCAGGCCACCATCTCCCACGCCGTTACCAAGGGCCTCAACCCCGACGCGCCGATGAAGGATTCCGGCTTGGCGTGGCTGGGGGAGGTGCCGGCTCATTGGGATGTGACGCGGCTCAAGTTCGTCGCCGCTGTGCAGACCGGTATTGCCAAGGGCAAAGATACGGCGGGCAAAGACACCATTGCCGTCCCCTACCTCCGGGTTGCGAATGTCCAGGATGGCTTTCTCGCGCTGGACGACGTTTCCACCCTGGAAGTCGAAGCCGAACAGTTAGTTCGCTATCGCTTGCTACCCGGAGACGTACTGATGAACGAGGGCGGGGATTTCGACAAACTTGGGCGTGGCGCCATCTGGCATGGAGAGATTCCGGACTGCATCCATCAGAACCATGTCTTTGCCGTCCGTCCCCACAGCATCAGGCCAGAGTGGTTGAACCGCATTACGAGTTCGCAGTACGCGCAGTTCTACTTCATGGGGCGCTCGAAGCAGAGTACCAACCTGGCATCCATCTCGTCTTCGAACATCATGGAGTTGCCTGTCTTGCTTCCTCCCGATGAAGAGCAACTGGCAGTACTCCGGTTCATTGACGACGAAGTAGCCAAGTTAGATGGACTGAGGGCCCAATCGGTGCGAGCCATCACTCTGCTCAATGAGCGACGCAGCGCCCTCATCGCCGCCGCCGTCACCGGACAAATCGACGTGCGCGATGCCGTCACCATGGAAAGCCCATGACCAACGCCACCCCCAAGACCATCCAGATTTTCCTGCCGAGCGGGGAGCCCACGGGCATCCGCGTGGCCGAAATCACCACGCGCATCGTCCAGGTGATTGAGGTGCCGCGCAAACGACTGCCGGAATTCTTCGCGATGCCCGAAAGCACGCAGGTAGGCGTGTATTTCCTGCTGGCGGTACCCGAGGATGGCAGCAGCCCGCAGGTCTATGTTGGGCAGACCGGCGATTTGCGCGCGCGTCTGGCCGAGCATGACAAGAAGAAGGACTTCTGGGAACGCGTGCTGGTGCTGGTGTCGCGCACGCACTCGCTGACGCAGACGCATGCACTGTTCCTGGAGTGGCTGAGCATCGACATGGCGCGCAAGGTGGGCCGGTACAGCGGCTTGAACGGCAATGCGGGCAGCCGCCCGCACACGCCCGCTCCGCTGGAGGCCGACTGCCGCGAGGTGTTCGAGACTGGTCAAACCCTGCTTGCGACGCTGGGCCACCCCTTGTTCGTGCCGCTGCCTCAGCCCGGCCTGCCCAGCACCGAGGCCGAGCTCTTCTATTGCCGCTCTGGTGGCGTGGACGGCCGGGGGCTGTACACCACTGAGGGCTTTGTGGTGCTGGCGGGCTCCAAAGGGCGCAGGCAAGATGTGCCGTCCATTCAGGGCACAAGCGACGCAAACTTTCGCGCCAAGCTCATCAGCGGGGGTGTGATGACGGTGGACGGCGACACCCTGGTGTTCGCCAGCGACCACCTGTTCCGCTCCCCCAGCACGGCAGCTGTGGCCCTGCTGGGCCGCACGGCCAATGGCTGGATGGAATGGAAGGACCAGGCCGGTCAGACGCTTGATGCGGTCAAGCGGCAAGCCCTTGGCGGCTGAGCAGCCTCAACTGGCCGGTCGACGCCGGCGCGTGGCTTGCCAAATCCAGGCGATTCGGCGATATTCGTAATTCGCGAATAGCGAATATCGCCATCTCATGGAACTCAAACCCCAAGACCTGCTGGTGCTGCTGAAGGTGGCGGCACACCCGCCGCAGCGCTGGACCTATGCCGCGCTGGGCGAGGCGCTGTCCATCAGCGCCTCGGAGGCCCATGCGAGTGTGAAGCGTGCCGTGGCCTCCGGTCTGGCGGTAGCGCCTGGGCGCGGCGAGTGGTCGCCGGTGCTCCCCAGTCTGCTGGAGTTCGTCCTGCATGGTGCACGTTACATCTGGCCGGCTACGCAGGGCCCGGTCAAGCGCGGTGTGCCCACGGCCTTCGGTGCCGAGCCCCTGGCCAGCCAGCTGACGGTGGCCGCGGGCGAAGCGCCGGTCTGGGCCCACCCCAGCGGCAGCGCCAAGGGCCCGACGCTCTCGCCGCTGTACCGGACGGCACCGCAAGCCGCCTTGGCCGACCCGGCGCTGCATCGCCTGCTGGCACTGCTGGATGCCTTGCGCATCGGGCGTGCGCGCGAGCGTGGCCTGGCCGCCAAGCTGATGGAGGCCGAGCTGATGCGCTTCGAATCGGGCGTTGAGGGAGCCGGCGATGCGGGCCGATGACCCGAATCTGCCCTACCTGCGCAGCATTGCCGTGGCGCTTGGCGAGCTGCGCGAGCAGCTGGTCTTCGTCGGCGGTGCGGTGGCCGGCTTGCTGGTGACCGACCCGCTGGCCGACCCGGTGCGCGCCACCCGCGACGTGGACGCGGTGGTGAATGCCAGCCGGGCCCTGTTCCATCGCATCGAAGAGCAGGTTGCGGAACGCGGCTTCGCGCGCGACGTGAGCAGCGAGGTGATTTGCCGCTGGATACACAAGGCCTCGGGCGTCCTCTTCGACCTGATGCCGGTGCAGCCGGAGGTGCTGGGCTTCTCCAACCGCTGGTACCCCTATGCCGTGGAGACCGCCGTGCCGGTGGACCTGGGCAACGGTGTGACGGTGCGGCTGGTGAGCGCGGTGGCCTTTGTGGCGACCAAGCTGGAAGCCTTTGCAGGCCGCGGCAATGGCGACTTCATGAGCAGCCATGACCTTGAGGATGTGCTGAACATCGTCGATGGGCGCGAGGAGCTGGCTGAGGAATTGGCCGCTGCGCCCGTGGAGCTGAGGCGGGCCGTGGCGGCGGCCTTTGCGCCTTTGTTGGCAAGCCAGAATTTCGTGAATGTGCTGCCCGGGCTGATTGCCGAGCCGGAACGCGCCAGCCTCGTGATGGACCGCCTGAGGGCCCTGAGTCGATGATGAACCTGCACCAAGAACACCACTTCGAATCTGAAATCTGCACCCACCTGGCTGCCAACGGCTGGCTGTATGCCGAGGGCGATGCCGCCCTGTTCGACCGAGCGAACGGCCTCTTCATGCCCGACCTGCTGGACTGGGTCGAGGCCACGCAGCCCGACAGCTGGCAGCGCTTGACCAAGACTCATGGCCCCGCCTTGCCCCAGGTGCTGGCCGAGCGGGTGCGCAAGAGCCTGAACCTGCCCGACCGGGGCACGCTGGACGTGCTGCGGCGCGGCGTGGAGATGCTGGGTCTGAAAGAGCCGCTGATGCTGGCGCAGTTCAAGCCGGCCCTGGCCATCAACCCCGCGATCCAGGCTCACTACGCGGCCAACCGGCTGCGCGTGGTGCGGCAGGTCTGCCACTCGCCAAACAACCCCAAGGCCGAGCTGGACCTGGTGCTGTTCCTGAACGGCATTCCCGTGGCCACAGCGGAGCTCAAAAGCGATTTCACGCAGAGCGTGCACGACGCGGTGGACCAGTACCGCTTCGACCGGCATCCCTATCCCAAGACCGCCAAGGGCGGTGTGATGGAGCCGCTGCTGGGCTTCCCTGGTGGAGCGCTGGTTCACTTTGCGGTCAGCCAGAGCGAGGTGATGATGACGACCCGGCTGGCGGGGCCTGCGACGCACTTCCTGCCTTTCAATCGGGGCAATGCAGGCGGTGCTGGCAACTCGCCCAACCCGGAAGGCTTTGCCTCGGCCTACCTGTGGGAGGAGGTGTGGGCCTGGGAGAGCTGGCTGGACATCCTGCATCGCTATCTCATTGGCAAGCGGGACGACAAGAAACAGCTCAAGAGCGTCATCTTCCCGCGCTATCACCAGCTCGACGCGACGCGCCGGCTGGTGGCCGATGTGTTGGCGCAAGGAGCCGGCCAGCGCTATCTGATTCAGCACTCGGCCGGTTCGGGCAAGACCAACTCGATTGCCTGGACGGCCCACTTCCTGGCCGACCTGCACAACGCCGAGCACCAGAAGATGTTCGACAGCGTGCTGGTGGTGAGCGACCGCAATGTGCTGGACGCGCAGTTGCAGGAAGCCATCTTCGACTTCGAGCGCACTACCGGCGTGGTGGCCAGCATCACGAATGAGTCGGGCAGCAAAAGCGCCCAGCTCTCGCTGGCGCTGAAGGACGGCAAGAAAATCATCGTCTGCACCATCCAGACCTTTCCCTTCGCCTTGCAGGCGGTGCAGGAGCTGGCGGCCACCGAGGGCAAGCGCTTTGCCGTGATTGCCGACGAAGCCCACAGCTCGCAGACCGGCGAGGCCGCATCCAAGCTCAAGCAGCTCTTGTCGGCACAGGAATGGGCAGAGCTGCAAGACGGCGGCGAGGTGGATACCGAGGCGCTGCTGGCCGCACAGATGGCTGCTCGGGCCGGTGACAGCGCCGGCGCCAAGGGGTTGACCTATGTGGCCTTCACGGCGACGCCCAAGCAGAAGACGCTGGAGTTGTTCGGCCGGCCCGGCCCCGATGGGCTGCCACTGCCTTTTCACGTGTACTCGATGCGGCAAGCCATCGAAGAGGGCTTCATTCTCGATGTGCTCAAGAACTACACCAGCTACAAGCTGGCGTTCAAGCTGGCGCACAACGGCCAGGAGTACGACGAGAGCCAGGTTGAGCGCAGCGCGGCGATGAAGGGCATCATGCAGTGGGTCCGGCTGCACCCGTACAACATCGCCAGCAAGGTGCAAATCGTCGTCGAGCATTACCGCGAGAACGTGCAGTCGCTGCTGGCGGGGCGGGCCAAGGCCATGGTGGTGGTGGGCTCTCGCCGCGAAGCGGTGCGCTGGCAGAAGGCCATCCGTGCCTACATTGAGCGCCAGAACTACCCGCTGGGCGTGATGGTGGCCTTCTCGGGCGAGGTGAACGACCCGGAGAGCTACCCGCAGGCCGTCACCGAAACCAGCAAAGACCTGAACCCGGGGCTGAAGGGCCGCGACATCCGCGAGGCTTTTGCTGAAGCCGACTATCACCTGCTGTTGGTGGCCAACAAGTTCCAGACAGGCTTCGACCAGCCCCTGCTGTGCGGCATGTATGTGGACAAGATGCTGGGCGGCATCCAGGCGGTGCAGACGCTGTCGCGCTTGAACCGCGCGCACCCGGGCAAGGACACGACCTACATCCTCGACTTCGTCAACGAGCCGGCCGAGATCCTCAAGGCCTTCAAGACCTACTACGAGACGGCGGAGCTGGAGGCCACGACCGACCCGCACCTGGTTTACGACCTGCGCGCCAAGCTCGATGCCAGCGGCCACTACGACGATTTCGAGGTCGAGCGCGTGGCCAAGGTGGATCTGGACCCCAAGGGCACCCAGAAGGCGCTGGATGCCGCGATTGCGCCGGTGGCCGACCGACTGCTCAAGCGCTACAAGGCTGCGCAACAGGCGAAGGCCGCGGCTGATGCTGAACAGGACGGCAAGGCCAGCCAGACCGCCAAGGACACGCTTGATGCGCTGCTGCTGTTCAAGAACGACATGGGCGCTTACGTGCGCCTCTATGCCTTCCTGAGCCAAATCTTCGACTACGGCAACACCGACATCGAGAAGCGCTTCCTGTTCTACAAGCGCCTGATCCCGCTGCTGGACTTTGGCCGCGAACGCGACACGGTGGACCTGAGCAAGGTGGTGCTGACTCACCACACGCTGAAGAACACCGGCAAGCAGCCGCTGAACCTCAATGTCGACGGCAGCTACAAGCTCCCGCCGATGGATGCGGTCGGCAGCGGTTCGGTACAGGAGAAGCAGCAGGCCTACCTGACGGAAATCATCGAGAAGGTGAACCAGCTGTTCGAAGGCGAAGTCACCGATGGCGACCAGCTCCACTACGTGAATGGCACGCTCAAGGGCAAGCTGCTGGAGAACGACATGCTCATGCAGCAGGCGGCCAGCAACACCAAAGAGCAGTTCGCCAACTCTCCTGACCTGGGCCGGGCCTTGATGGATGCCATCATCGACGCCTTTGAAGCCCACCAGGTCATGAGCTCGCAGGCGCTGGGCTCGGAGCGCGTGCGCGATGGGCTCAAAGACATCCTCCTGGGGCCGGCGCAGTTGTACGAGGCACTGCGGGCTCGGTCAGGCATGGGCGGGCACGCCAGGCCGTAAGTGAAGCCTTCGCCAAAGCTGCGACACCCGCTGTTCGCGGCACTTGCACTGGCGTGGGTCGATGGGTTCGAGGCCGCCTCACAGACATGCGGGGGCGTGCGCGTGCCTCACATTGCAGAAGGCCTGGCTTTGCCACGCTGGAGCTGCTCGCGTTGAGAGGGCCCGTGGCTTTTGGTGCTGCCGAGGTGGTGCGCTCGACGCCTGAAGCTCCGGCTCAGCCATCATGCCTCGACGCCGGCCTGTCGCATCTATCGTTCGCGTTCGCCAGTAACCTTGTCCTGTTGGCTACATGGTGGCTACATGAAAGCCAAACGCAGAAAGCAAAAAGCCACCGCTAGGGTGGCTTTTTAGTCTAAGTGATTGATTCACAAGGACTTTATTTGGTGGCGCTTCAGGGATTCGAACCCCGGACCTGCGGATTATGATTCCGTCGCTCTAACCGGCTGAGCTAAAGCGCCTCAAGCCCTCTACTATAGCACCGGTTTTTTGGGCGGCGCAAGAGTTCTTTGAAAAAATCTCAGGAAATTTGAAAACGAAAGGTGGGGCAAGGGACGGCGGCGGGCTGCAGCCGGGGCTGAAATCGGCCCCAAGCCTCGTGTCATGAGCTTTGCAGCGCGACGCGCACGGCGGCCAGGTCCCAGGCGGCATGGCCGACGGTCTTGAACAAGAGCGGCGGGCGAATCAGATCGGAGTGACGCAGTGCTTCGGCGAGGCTGTGCACGCGGCTCCAGTCGATGCCGGCCTGCAGCAGGTCGCCGGCTTCGTGGCGGGCGCCGTCGAGGTCGTCGACCCAGACCTGGCGGCGGCGTACTTCGCTGGCGGGCAGCTCGGCCATCTGCGGCGTGAAGCTGCCGATGCCGACGATCAAGGTGGTGTCGGCCACATGCGCGGGCAGCACAGCGCTGAGGCTGGTGGTGGCGGCCACCGTGACCTCGCTGTCTTCCAGCGCCTGCTCCAGGGGCAGGGAGCGCAGGCCCGGCAGGCCTTCCTTGCTCAGCTGCGCGGCGAAAGCCTCGCCCTGGCCGCGGTTGCGGCCGACGCAGCGCAGCTGCACGCCGGGCCAGCGCTGGCTCATGGCCCAGGCGTGGCTGCGTGCCTGTTCGCCGGTGCCGACCAGGGTCAGCACCGCGGGCGGGCGATGCAGCAGGGTTTCGATGCCGAGCAGGGTGACGGCGGCTGTGCGGCGCGCGGTGACCACCGAGCCGTCCATCACCAGCAGCGGTTCGCCGTGGCTGGCGCTGCTGACCAGCAAGCGGCCCTGGATGGTGGGCTGGCCCAAGGCCCGGTTGGCAGGGGTGACGGCGACCAGCTTGGTGATGGCGTACTGCGCATCGGTGCAGGGCATGGCCAGATAGCTGCCGCCATCGGGCAAGGGCAGGACGGAGCGGGTGGCCGCGTGGATCAGCCCGGCGCGCAGGTCCAGCATGGCCTGTGCCACGGCCGGAACGAGGCGATCGAAAGGCAGCAGGGCGGCCGTGGCCGGGGCGTCGAGGATGTCCATCGGTGCGTGAGCCGCGCGGCGAGGCGGCGGCTGGAAGCGGAGCAGGATTCGAGTATCCACCCAGGCCGTAGGCGCCTGGTCGGCCGCTCCACAAATCGTTGGCTTGAGGGGCGCCGTTTATGATTCCGGCCGCAGCCGCAGGCGAGGGTGTCGATGCCGACGCCCCGCTGCGGTGCGAACCCCGATCACCGGGATGAGCGTCGCGCTGGCTCCGCCGGCCCACTCGCCCGCTGGCACTGCCCCGGCTTCCTGTCCTCATGATCCAGAAGCCGCCGCAGCGCCGCAGCCCAAAGTGCCCATGTTCAGTTTCTTCAAGAAAAAGTTTTCCAGCAGCCCAGCACCTGAGCCCGCTCCTGTTGCGGCTTCGGCCCCGGCCCCAGCTCCGGCCTCGGCTCCGATGCCCGCGCCTGAGTTGGTGCCGGAGTTGACACCTGCGGCCGAGCCCGCTGCGTTGCCAACGCCAGCCCCGGCGGCCGCTCCGGTGGCGACCGTGCCCGTGGCCGCAGAAGCCCCGCCGCCCGAGCCGCGCCGCAGCTGGATTGACAAGCTGCGCCAGGGCCTTCGCAAAACCGGCTCCAGCATCGCCCAGGTCTTCACCGGCACGCAGATCGACGATGGGCTGTACGAGGAGCTGGAAGAAGCGCTGCTGATGGCCGACACCGGCGTCAAGGCCACTGGGTTCTTGTTGACCGATCTGAAACGCCGCGTCAAGGAAGCCAAGGCGACTGACCCTCAGGCTGTGCGCGGTCTGCTGGTCGAGGCTCTCGCCGAAATACTCAAGCCGCTGGAGAAAAGCCTGGCCGTGGGCCAGCACAGCCCGACGGTGATGATGGTGGTGGGCGTCAACGGCGCCGGCAAGACCACCAGCATCGGCAAGCTGACCCGCCATCTGGCCGAGGCCGATCAAAAAGTGCTGCTGGCGGCGGCCGACACCTTCCGCGCGGCCGCGCGTGAGCAGCTATCGGTCTGGGCCGACCGCACCCAGGTGCAGATCATCAGCCAGGAGGGCGGCGACCCGGCCTCGGTCACTTTTGATGCGGTCAGCGCCGGCCGTGCGCGCGGCTGCGATGTGGTGCTGGCCGACACAGCAGGCCGCCTGCCGACCCAGCTGCATCTGATGGAAGAGCTGAAGAAGATCAAGCGCGTGATCACCAAGGCGCAGGCCGATGCGCCGCACGAGGTGCTGCTGGTGGTGGACGGCAACACCGGCCAGAACGCGCTCAGCCAGGTCAAGTCCTTCGATGACGCGCTGGGCCTGACCGGCCTGATCGTCACCAAGCTGGACGGCACGGCCAAGGGCGGCGTGCTGGCGGCGATTGCCCGCGAGCGGGCCATACCGGTCTACTTCATCGGCGTGGGCGAGAAGCTGGAAGACCTGCAGACCTTCAATGCGCGCGAGTTCGCGCAGGCCTTGTTGGAGTGAGCGGAGATTCTCGAGCGGGTGAACCGGTGAACGGGTGAACCGCTCGGTTTCTGCACCATGAAAAAAGCCACCGCTTGCGGTGGCCTTTTTCGTGGGTGAAGGGCCGGGGGCTTGGGGCTTCAGCCGCCGAGCCCACCCATGCCGCCCATGCCACCGCCGCCGCCCATCATGCCCTTCATGGCTTTCATGCCGCCCATCTTCTTCATCATCTTCATCAGGCCGCCGCCGCTCATCTTTTTCATCATGCCCTGCATCTGGTCGTACTGAGCCAGCACGCGGTTGACGTCCTGGATCTGCACGCCGGCGCCGGCGGCGATGCGGCGCTTGCGGCTGGCCTTGCTCTTGCCGTCGAGCAGCAGGGCGGGCTTGGCGCGCTCTTTGGCCGTCATGGCATTGAGGATGCCTTCCATGCGCTTCATGTCGCGCTCGGCGCGGTCCATGTCGGCCGCACCGGCCTTGGCGGTCATCTGGGTGGGTAGCTTGTCCATCAGGCCGGAGAGGCCGCCCATCTTCTTCATTTGCGAGATCTGGGCCAGGAAATCGTTGAGGTCGAAGCCGCTGCCGGTCTTGAGCTTCTCGGCCAGCTTCTGCGCGGCAGCCACGTCCACGCCCTTGGTCACTTCCTCGACCAAGGCCACGATATCGCCCATGCCCAGCACGCGGCCGGCGTGACGTTCGGCGTCGAACACTTCCAGGCCGTCGATCTTCTCGGACGTACCCGCGAACTTGATCGGCGCACCGGTGATCTGGCGCACCGACAGCGCGGCGCCGCCGCGCGAGTCGCCGTCCAGCTTGGTCAGGATCACGCCGGTCAGGGGCAGGGCTTCCTTGAAGGCCTTGGCCGTGTTGATCGCGTCCTGACCCTGCATGGCGTCGACGACGAACAGGGTTTCAACCGGGTTCAGCACCGCGTGCAGATCGCGGATCTCGGCCATCAGCGCTTCGTCGATGGCCAGGCGGCCGGCGGTGTCGACCAGCAGCACATCGAAGTAATGCTTCTTGGCGTAGTCGATCGCGGCCAGGGCGATGTCGCGCGGCTTCTGCTCGGGGCTGGAGGCGAACCACTCGCCGCCGGCCTGCTTGGTGACGGTCTTGAGCTGTTCGATGGCGGCCGGGCGGTAGACGTCGGCCGAGACGGTCAGCACCTTCTTCTTGCGCTTCTCGATCAGGTGCTTGGTCAGCTTGGCGGTGGTGGTGGTCTTGCCGGCGCCTTGCAAGCCGGCCATCAGGATGACGGCGGGCGGCTGGGCGGCCAGGTTGATGTCGGCCACGCCCTCGCCCATGGTGGCGGCGAGTTCCTTGTGGACGATGGAGACCAGCACCTGGCCCGGGTTGAGCGAGCCCACGACCTCGGCGCCGAGCGACTTCTCCTTGACCCGCGCGATGAAGTCGCGCACGACGGGCAGGGCCACGTCGGCTTCCAGCAGGGCCATGCGCACTTCGCGCAGCATCTCCTGGACATTGCTTTCGGTGATGCGGGCTTGGCCGCGCATCGTTTTCACGAGGCGACTCAGGCGGTCGGTCAAATTGGAAGCCATGGGGGGTGGCGCCGGTCCGGACGGGCGGCGCGCAAAAGTACACTGTGCCGATGATTTTATCGTCTGCCTTCATGAGCCCCTCGGCGGCCGTCACGCCGTGGCTGACTGCGGCCAGTGTGCTGGCAGCCTTGAGCTACCTCTGGGTGGGCCTGCGTGCGCCGGTCGCTCGCGCCGCCGATGGCGCGCCCGAGCGTGCGCGGCTGGGCCTGGACTGGCCGGTTCTGCTGGCCTGGGCGGCCCATCTGGCCGCCCTGGTGCTGGACATCGCCGGCCTGGGCCAGGATCTGGTGGGGGCGCGTTTCGGCTTTGCGCCGGCCTTGTCGATGACGGTCTGGCTGGTGCTCAGCGTGTACTTGGTGGAGAGCCGCTTCCTGCCGCTGGCTGTGCCCGGGGTGCGCCGGGTGCTGGCTTTGCTGGCGATGGTGGTGGTGGGGCTGGCCTGGGTGTTCCCGGGCGAGGCGCGGCCGCTGGCCGGCTCGCCCTGGGCGCCGCTGCACTGGGTGCTGGGCCTGGCCTCGTACGGTTTGTTCGGTGTGGCGGTGCTGCATGCGGCCTTGCTGAGCCGGGCCGAGCGGCAGATGCGTCAGGTGGCCTCGGGCACCATGGGCCGGGCCGGCATGCTGGGCGCACGCCCCGAGCCGGGCCTGCCGCTGCTGCGCCTGGAGCGCCTGACCTTTCAGTTTGTGGCGGCCGGGGTGAGCATGCTGTCTCTGGCTTTGCTGCTGGGTTGGTGGTTCACGCCGCAGTGGCGCTGGGATCACAAGAATTTGTTCGCCGTGCTGGGCTGGCTGGTGCTGAGCGGCTTGCTGACCGGCCGCCAGGTCTTTGGCTGGCGCGGCCGGCGCGCCACGCGCTGGTTGTACTTCGGTGCCTTGCTTCTGCTGCTGTCTTACGCCGGCTCGCGCTTTGTGCTGGAAGTGCTGTTGCAGCGCGCGCCGCTGTGATCGGCGCCTGCTGATCGCCAGCCGCGCTGCCCGAATCGCTGAACTGTTGTCTCGATTGCGTCCATGAAATACCTGCTTCTGATCATCCTGCTGGCCCTCCTGTTTTTTGTGCTGGGCTTCAAGCGCGCGCGCCCGGCTGCGCCGCCAGCCGAGAAGAAGAAATCCGGCCCGGCCGCGCCCCAGGACATGCTCAGCTGTGCGCATTGCGGCCTGCATCTGCCGCGCGATGAGGCGCTGCCCGGCCTGGGCGGGGTGTTCTGCAGCGCGGCGCATCGCAGCCAGTACGAGGCGGAGCACGGCGGCCCGCGATGAGCTTGGGCGCCAGCAAACGGGCGGAGCCGGCCCAGTCCTGGTTCGGTCCGGGGCAGGAACTGGAGGCCGCCGAGACGGGCGATGCGGGCGAGTCGCAGTTCGACACCGGCAGCAGCCTAGGTGGCGCCTGGGACGCCATGCAGGCCGAGTCACTGCACGAGGGCGCCGAGGATTCGCAATTCTTCTTCCAGCAGGCGCGGCGCCTGGTGCAGGCCGGAGGCAATGCCTTCTCGCGCCTGTACCGTGCGTTTCTGGCCGCGCGTGCGGCCCTGGGCCTGGTGCTGGTGGCCACGCAGGTGATTGCCGGGTTTTTGGGGGCGCCGCCGCCCCGCTGGACCCTGGGCCTGTGCCTGCTCTATGCCGCCGAGGCCCTGGCCTTGTGGCTGCTGCCGCGTTTGCAGCGCGGTGCCACGGCCAAGAATCTGGCGCGCATCTCCAGCCCGCAGTGGTGGGCCAGCATCGGCCTCGATCTCGGTTTGTTCGGCCTGCTCCATGCCTTCGACCGCCTGGCCGGGGTCAATTACGGCGCGCTCTTTGTGCTGCCGGTGCTGATGGCCGGTGTGCTGACACCGCGCCTGCTGGCCCTGGCCACGGCGGCCATGGCGGCCTTGCTGATGCTGGCGGTGGCCGGTTGGGCGGTGCTGGAAGGCGCGGATGTGGGCCTGCGCATGACCCAGGCCGGTCTGGTCGGCAGCGGCTTTTTTGTGGTCAGTCTGCTGGCCAGTGAGCTGGCCGGGCGCCTGGCGCGCGAGGAGCGTGCGGCCCGCGGCAGCATGGAGCTGGCGCGCCAGCAGGCGCAGCTGAACCGGCTGGTGATCGAGGAGATGCAAGAGGGTGTGCTGGTGGTGGACCGGCGCGGCCGCGTGCGGGCGGCCAATCCGGCCGCGCGCATCCTGCTGGCCGATGGCGCGCCGCTGGCCGCGGGCGAGGCGGCACCGGCCGGCCCGGCCATGGTGCGCAAGGCGCCATTCCGCCTGCGCGGCGTGCCGGCCTGGCAGCCCCTGGTGGCTTCGGTGGAGCAGGCCTTTGTGGCCGGCAACTGGCCCGAGCTGGGGCGCGATGTCAGCCTCAGCTTCCCCAGCGGCTGGCAGCGCAGCCTGCGCCTGCGCATGCGCTTCACGCGCCGGCGCGAGTCGCACACCACCGAGGATTTGTGCGTGCTGCTGATCGAGGACAACCGCCAGGTCCAGGCGCGCAGCCAGCAGGAAAAGCTGGCGGCCATGGGCCGGGTCTCGGCCGGCATTGCGCATGAGATCCGCAACCCGCTGGCCGCCATCGACCAGGCCAATGCCTTGCTGGCCGAGGACACCAGCGGCGAGCCGCGTGCACAGCAGCTCACGCGCATGGTGGCCTCCAATGTGCAGCGGCTCAAGCGCATCGTCGAGGATGTGCTGGAGGTGGCGCCCGGCGCCGTGCCCACGCCCACGCCGGTCGATGCCAGCACCTTGGTCAACGAGACCTGCCTCGACTGGGCTCGCACCAACCAGCTGGCGCCGGGGCCGCTGGACCCGCTCAGCTGTGTCGTTCCTTTGCAGCCTTTGGTGGTCAGCTTCGACCCCGAGCACCTGCGCCGCGTACTGGTCAATTTGCTGGACAACGCGCTGCGCCACGCCGACCCGGGGCCGGCCTCGGTGCAGGTCTTGCTGGAAGAAGAGGCGGCCGCCAGCGGCCCGGGCTGGGCGCGCCTGGTGATCTTCAACGCCGGCCGGCCGATCGCGCCCGAGGTGGAGCGCCATCTGTTTGAGCCCTTCTTCTCCACGCGCAGCCGCGGCTCGGGCCTGGGCTTGTACATTTGCCGGGAGCTGTGCGAACGCTACGGCGCCCGCATCGATGTGCAGCGCCGCCATGACCCGCAGTTGCCCGGCAATGAGTTTGTGCTGCGCTTGCGCCGCGTGCCGCCGCCGAGCACCCCGCCGGCTGCTTTCACCCCCTCCCCAACGAATTCGAGATGAGCATGAGTAGCAGCAGTTCGCCTGCAGCGGTCGGCCCCACGCACCGCCTGCTGGTGGTCGATGACGAGCCCGATCTGCGCACGCTCTACGAGCTGACCCTGCTGCGCGAGGGTTACGAGCTGGAGACCGCCGGCAGCGTCAGCGAAGGCCTGGCGCGCCTGCAAGCGCAGAGCTACAGCGCCGTGATCACCGACATGCGCCTGCCCGATGGCAGCGGCCTGGATCTGTTGCACTGGCTGGAGCAGCAGGGCCGTGGCGAGAAGACCCTGGTGATCACCGCCTACGGCTCGGCCGAGAACGCCGTCGAGGCGCTCAAGGCCGGGGCCTACGACTACCTGACCAAGCCGGTGGACCTGCGCCAGTTCCGCCTGGTGGTGGCCTCGGCCTTGGGTCGTGTGCCGGCCGCGCCGCCGGTGGCGGCCAAGTCTCCGATCGCTGCGCCTGCGGCTGCGCCTGCGGCTGCGCCGACTGCTGCACCCGAGCCTCAGGCATCACCTGTGGCCAAGACGCCGGCGCCGCGGGTTGCTGCAGCGTCCGTGCCGGCCAGCAACTCGGCTCTGTCCCGTCTGGCCGGGCAATCGCCGGCCATGCAGGAGGTGAGGGCCTTGATCGACAAGGTCTCGCGCAGCATGGCGCCGGTGCTCTTGCAGGGCGAATCGGGCACCGGCAAGGAGCTGGTGGCCCGCGCCATCCACGACAGTGGCGTGCGGGCGCGCCAGCGCTTTGTGGCCGTCAACTGCGGCGCCATTCCCGAGCAGCTGCTGGAGGCCGAGTTCTTTGGCTACCGCAAGGGCGCGTTCACCGGCGCGCACGAAGACCGCGAAGGCTTCTTCCAGGCGGCCGATGGCGGCACCTTGTTCCTCGACGAAATCGGCGATCTGCCCCTGGCCATGCAGAGCAAGCTGCTGCGCTCCATCCAGGAGCGTTCGGTGCGGCCGGTGGGCGCGGTGGTGGAGGCGCCGGTCAATGTGCGCATCCTCAGCGCCACCCACAAAGACCTCAGCGCCGAGGTGGCCGCCGGCCGCTTCCGCCAGGACTTGTTCTACCGCCTCAATGTGATCCAGCTGCGCGTGCCGCCGCTGCGCGAGCGCATCGAGGACGTGGCCCAGATCGGCGAGCGGGTGCTGCAGCGCATTGCCCAGGATGCCGGCGTGTCGCCGGTGCCGCGCCTCAGCGCCGATGCACTCGAGCTGCTCAGTCGCTATGCCTTCCCCGGCAATGTGCGGGAGCTGGAGAACCTCCTGCACCGCGCTCTGGCCCTGTCGGGCGGCGAGTGGATCACGGCGGCCGACCTGGGCCTGCCCGAGGATGTGCTTGATGACTCGCAGCTCGGCGCGTTCGATGCGCTGGAGCCGGCGGAGGCCGGTGTGGTGGCCGGGCTGGGTGAATCGGATGAGGCGCTGGATCAGGGCCAGAGCCAAGAACTGCCCGCCGATCTGGCCGTCTACCTGGATGAGGTGGAGCGCGAGATCCTGCTGCGCGCCCTGGCGCGGCACCGCTTCAACCGCACAGCGGCCGGCGCGGCCCTGGGCCTGAGTTTGCGGCAGATCCGCTACCGCATGGCCCGCCTGGGCATCACGGCGGGCGATTGATCGCGGGGCCTTGAGATGCCCCTGATGCGGACTCGGTAAAAAAACGTAAGTCTGGGCGCTGGCCGCGCTGCTGCACGGGCTCTTGGCTGCCTGGGTGGGCTGCGCCAACGGGGCTGTGGACCGGCTTCAGGCTGAAGTGCTGGGGTTCGAAATCCGGCCAAGCGCCTTCGCGCCGAGCCAGCATTGACGCGGCTTGGCGAGCGATTTCGGCCGCCAGGCCTGATTTGATGCGGGTTGGCGCGCGCGTTGCGCGTGGCCATCGAATTCAGACCGTGATTTCCTGCTCAAAACAGGCGGCAAGCCCCGGTTTCTCGGGCTTGTCGGGGGCTGGGACATAGCGCGTTCATACGGGGTCGTCAACCGGATTGATACGCTATCGGTAGTGCTTGAGGGGGTGGTCGGCCCCAGATATAGTGTTCTTCATGGTATCCTTCAATCTTGGCTGCGGTGCTCTGGAGACACCTCTTCACGCCTTCGGGCGGCAGGGGCTGGAGCAGGGCCCAAGACTTGATTTCGAGGCTTCGAACGGCGCTCGCCGACCCACCGGTCGGTGCGGCAGCCGCGGCGAAGCAGGCGCCACCCGCCGATGGATCGCGGGTTCTTGCGTCAACCTCGCAGCAGTCGGCCGAGCCGGCCGGTGCTCCCCAGGAGCCCGATCCGCTTCGCGCCAGCAGCCGGAAACAACCATTGCCCGACCCGAGGCGGTCCGGCGTGTGCCAGCGATGCCCCTGACGGGCGCGCAACACGCCGCCGCCCCGCTATGTATTGACTGAATCAAACGTGACCTCACAAGGAAGATCCATGCAGACACAAGCCGCTCCCGCTGTGAACCCGGCGCCTGAAGGCGCCAGCCGCCTGGCGTCGTCCACCCTGAGCCTGGCCGCCCAGTCGGCGTTCCAGGCCTATCAGATCCTGCGCCGCAATGGCGCGGTGGTGGCCTTCGAGCCGAGCAAGATCGCCGTGGCCCTGATGAAGGCCTTTCTGGCCGTGCACGGCACGACCGGCGCGGCCTCGGCCAGCGTGCGCGAGACGGTGGACGGCCTGACCGAAGCGGTGGTGCGCGCCCTGCTGCGTTCGCGCCCGAGCGGTGGCACCTTCCACATCGAAGACATCCAGGACCAGGTGGAACTGGGCCTGATGCGCGGCGGCCATCATGAAGTGGCACGTGCTTATGTGCTGTACCGCGAGCGCCGCTTCCAGGAGCGCCAGCGCCAGGGTCTGGTGGAAACCGCGCCGGCCGAGAGCACGCTGACCGTGATCGACAACGGCCAGCGCGTGCCGCTGGATCTGCCCCATCTGCAAAGCCTGATCGTGTCGGCCTGTGCCAACCTCGGCGCCGATGTGAAGCCCGAGCCCATCCTGGCCGAGACCAAACGCAATCTGTACGACGGCGTGCCCATCGACGAGGTCTACAAGGCCTCCATCCTGGCCGCCCGTACCCTGATCGAAAAAGACCCGGGCTACAGCCGCGCCACCGCACGCCTGCTGCTGCACACCATCCGCCGCGAAGTGGTGGGTGGCGAGATCAGCCAGGAGCAGATGCAAGAGCGCTACGCCGAGTACTTCCCCAAGTACATCAAGAAGGGCGTGGCCGCCGAGCTGCTGGACGAGAAGCTGGCCCAGTACGACCTGGCCCGTCTGGGTGCGGCGCTGAAGGCCGAGCGCGATCTGCAGTTCGACTACCTGGGTCTGCAAACCCTGTACGACCGCTACTTCCAGCACATCGATGACAAGCGCATCGAAATGCCGCAGGCCTTCTTCATGCGCGTGGCCATGGGCCTGGCGCTCAACGAGATCGACCGCGAAGCGCGCGCCATCGAGTTCTACGAAGTGCTGTCCAGCTTCGACTTTATGTCCAGCACCCCGACCCTGTTCAACTCGGGCACCCGCCGTTCGCAGCTGTCGAGCTGCTACCTGACCACGGTGGCCGACGATCTGGACGGCATCTACGAGGCGCTGAAAGAGAACGCGCTGCTGAGCAAGTTCGCCGGCGGCCTGGGCAATGACTGGACCCCGGTGCGCGCGCTCGGCTCGCACATCAAGGGCACCAATGGCAAGTCGCAAGGCGTCGTGCCTTTCCTGAAGGTGGTGAACGACACGGCCGTGGCCGTGAACCAGGGCGGCAAGCGCAAGGGCGCCGTCTGCGCCTATCTGGAAAGCTGGCACCTGGACATCGAAGAATTCCTGGAGCTGCGCAAGAACACCGGTGACGACCGCCGCCGCACCCACGACATGAACACCGCGAACTGGATCCCAGATCTGTTCATGCGCCGTGTCATGGACGGTGGCGACTGGACTCTGTTCAGCCCTTCGACCTGCCCGGACCTGCACGATCTGTTCGGCAAGGAATTCGAAGTCGCCTACACCGCCTACGAGGCCAAGGCCGACCGCGGCGAGATCAAGCTCTTCAAGCGCATGCCGGCCAAGGACCTGTGGCGCAAGATGCTCTCGATGCTGTTCGAGACCGGCCATCCCTGGATCACCTTCAAGGACGCCTGCAATGTGCGTTCGCCCCAGCAGCATGTCGGCGTGGTGCACTCGTCCAACCTTTGCACCGAAATCACGCTGAACACCAACGACAGCGAAATCGCCGTCTGCAATCTCGGCTCGGTCAACCTGGTTCAGCATTTGAAGGACGGTGGCGTTGACCACGAGAAGCTGAAGAAGACGATCGCCACGGCCATGCGCATGCTGGACAACGTGATCGACATCAACTACTACGCCGTCAAGAAGGCGCGTGACTCCAATCTGCGCCACCGCCCGGTGGGTCTGGGCCTGATGGGCTTCCAGGACGCGCTGTATGCGCTGCGCACACCCTACGCCTCGCAAGAAGCGGTGGAGTTCGCCGACCGTTCGATGGAAGCGATCTGCTACTACGCCTACTGGGCCTCGACCCAGCTGGCCGAAGAGCGCGGCCGCTACTCGTCCTACCGCGGCTCGCTGTGGGACCGCGGCATCCTGCCGATCGACTCGCTGGAGCTGCTGGCCGAAGCCCGCGGCGGCTATGTGGAAGTGGACCGCTCGACCAGCATGGACTGGGATGCGCTGCGTGCCCGCATCGCCACCCACGGCATGCGCAACAGCAACTGCGTGGCCATCGCCCCGACCGCGACCATCTCCAACATCATCGGCGTGGACGCATCCATCGAGCCTTGCTTCGGCAACCTCTCGGTCAAGTCCAATCTGTCGGGCGAGTTCACCGTCATCAACGAAGCGCTGGTGCGTGACCTCAAGGCCCTGGGCCTGTGGGACGACGTGATGGTCATGGACCTCAAGCACTTCGACGGTTCGCTGCGCCGCATCGACCGCGTGCCGGAAGAGCTGAAGAACCTCTACGCCACCGCCTTCGAAGTGGAAACGCAGTGGCTGGTGGAAGCCGCCGCGCGCCGCCAGAAGTGGATCGACCAGGCGCAGAGCCTGAACATCTACATGGCCGGCGCCTCGGGCAAGAAGCTGGATGAGACCTACAAGCTGGCTTGGTTGCGCGGCCTGAAGACCACCTACTACCTGCGCACCATGGGCGCGACCCATGCCGAGAAGAGCACGGTGACCAAGTCCGGCCAGCTCAACGCGGTGTCCTCGGGTGGCGCGTCGGGCCTGTCATCGGCACCGGTGGCTGCTGCACCGGTGGCCGCTGAACCCGAGTTGCCAGCCACGGACATGAAGTTCTGCTCGATTGACAACCCCGATTGCGAGGCTTGCCAGTAAGCAGATGAAAAAGAGGCGATGTGAGATCGCCTCTTTTTGTCTGCGGCCCGCGATATCAATGCTCATCGATGTCGCCGGTCTTTTGTATGCATAGATTTGAAGTTATGTGTTGAGCGTGATCTTGTGCGCGGAATCGAAAATTCGATGCAGCACAGCAACGCACAAGGCGTCTTGATGTCAAGAAGTCCTTGGTGTTTGAACACAACACTCTGATAATTCGACACGATAGGAAGTCCACCATGTTGGTTTGGGAAGAAGACCTGAAGCCTGCTGATTCAGCCACTGCAAATGCCGCATCCAGCCCCGCTGCGAATGCGCGTGTTGATGCCTCCGTCGGCGCCGCCCATCTGGCCGCCGCGGGCGCCGCCCCAGCAGCTGGCCTAACCTCCTCCTCACCCGCCACCGCGGCGGTGCTGGCATCGTCGCCGGCTCAAGCTGCCGAGCGCCGCGTCAAGGCCGCCGACAAGCGCATCATCAACGGCCAGACCGACGTCAACCAACTCGTCCCCTTCAAGTACAAGTGGGCCTGGGAGAAGTACCTGGCCACCTGCGCCAACCACTGGATGCCGCAGGAAGTGAACATGTCGCGCGACATCGCGCTGTGGAAGAGCCCGAACGGCCTGTCCGAAGACGAGCGTCGCATCATCAAGCGCAACCTCGGCTTCTTCGTCACCGCCGATTCGCTGGCCGCCAACAACATCGTGCTGGGCACCTACCGCCACATCACGGCGCCCGAGTGCCGCCAGTTCCTGCTGCGCCAGGCTTTTGAAGAAGCCATCCATACCCACGCCTACCAGTACATCGTGGAGTCGCTGGGTCTGGACGAGGCCGAGATCTTCAACGCCTACAACGAAGTCAAGTCCATCCGCGACAAGGACGAGTTCCTGATCCCCTTCATCGACGCGATCATGGACCCGAACTTCCACACGGGCACGCAGCAAACCGACCAGACCCTGCTGAAGAGCCTGATCGTGTTCGCCTGCCTGATGGAAGGCCTGTTTTTCTACGTCGGCTTCACCCAGATCCTGGCCATGGGCCGCCAGAACAAGATGACCGGTGCGGCTGAGCAGTACCAGTACATCCTGCGCGACGAGTCCATGCACTGCAATTTCGGCATCGACCTGATCAATCAGATCAAGCTCGAGAACCCGCAGCTCTGGACGGCCGAGTTCAAGGCCGAGATCAAGGCCCTGTTCATGAAGGCCGTGGAGCTCGAGTACGCCTACGCCGAAGACACCATGCCGCGTGGCGTGCTCGGCCTGAATGCATCGATGTTCAAGGGCTATCTGCGCTACATCGCCAACCGTCGTGCCACCCAGATCGGTCTGGAGGAACTCTTCCCGAATGAAGAGAACCCCTTCCCCTGGATGAGCGAAATGATCGACCTGAAGAAGGAACGCAACTTTTTCGAAACCCGCGTCATCGAGTACCAAACCGGTGGCGCGCTGAGCTGGGACTGAGGTCGTTGAAGGCTGCGGCCTTCCTCGCCCCCGTTTCAGCTCACCGAAAAAGATCAGAAGAAAGATGTATGTATTGGCCAGTTCTGCGCGCCGCTGAATCCTCAGCGGCTCGCGTGACCGGCACCCCCATTTGCCGTACCGGGGCACTCCTCCTGGGTGACATTCGGACGGCAAATAACTGCGCTGCAGCGGCCTCGCTGACTGTAGGCAGTGCTCTTTTCACTTGATCAAGGAGAACTGAAATGGCAACTGCGAAGAAGGCTCCGGCCAAGAAGGCCGCCGCTCCGGCGAAGAAGGCTGCTGCTGCACCGAAGGCTGCTGCTGCACCGGCGAAGAAGGCTGCTGCACCGGCGAAGAAGGCTGCTGCTCCGGCGAAGAAGGCTGCTGCTCCGGCCAAGAAGGCTGCTGCTCCGGCGAAGAAGGCTGCTGCACCTGCCAAGAAGGCTGCTGCTCCGGCGAAGAAGGCTGCGGCTCCTGCCAAGAAGGCTGCTGCACCGGCGAAGAAGGCTGCTGCACCTGCCAAGAAGGCTGCTGCTCCGGCGAAGAAGGCCGCTGCACCTGCCAAGAAGGCTGCTGCTCCGGCGAAGAAGGCCGCGGCTCCTGCCAAGAAGGCTGCTGCTCCCGCGAAGAAGGCCGCTGCTCCTGCCAAGAAGGCCGCTGCACCGATCAAGCCTCCCGTGAAGAAGGCTGCTGCGCCGATCAAGCCGCCGGTCAAGAAGGCCGCCGCGCCGATCAAGCCGCCGGTGAAGAAGGCTGCTGCTGCGCCCAAGGCCGCTGCTGCTCCGAAGGCTGCTGCTGCAAAGCCGGCTGCCAAGAAGGCCGCTGCCAAGCCCGCTGCAGCCGCTCCGGCCGCCAAGACCGCGCTGAGCCCGCAAGCCGCTTGGCCTTTCCCCACCGGCAACAAGCCCTAAGTCGCGCGCTGCCGCGCCATGCAGGCCACCTCAGGGCGGCTTGCGGCGGCACCCGCTTCTTCTCAAACCCGGCCTCGGCCGGGTTTTTTCATGCCTGCACGCGATGCGCAGGTCGAAGCGCTTTAGCTGGAGCTGGGCAAAGGGGAGAGCGGCGATCGGGCGCAGCGGCGACCCGCTGGCCGCGCGCTCCGTTGAGGCTCAGGGGTAGAACAGCTCGACGCTGTAGCCGCTGACAGCCTTGTCGCCGGTGGTCAGCAGGGCTTGCACGGGCAGCTCGGTCGCTGCGGCAAGTGCATCCTGGCTCAGATTGAAGTCCTTGGGCGCGAGCGCGCGGCGCGCGATCAGCTGGCCGTTGGCATCGGTCAGGCTCAGCTCCACCCAGGGCAGGGCGAGCTCGTATTCGCCCTTGTTGCGCAGGGTCAGGGCCAGCTTGTAGTGGTGCCCCGAACCGGCTTGGCTCAGTGCGCTGGCGTCGACGCTGAAGCTGTCCAGGCGCTGCCAGGGCTTGATTTCGCAGTGGGCCAGGGCACAGAAGGCTTGCAGATCGGCGCGCAGCTGCGGGTAACGGGCCACCAGGGTGTCACGGAACTGCCAGGTGGCCTGCAAGCCCAGGGCTGCCAGCGCCAGGCCGCAGAGCAGGCCCAGGCTGACGCGCACCCAGAGCCGGTTCCAGATCGTGGCCTGGCGCGCCGGGCGCATGAAGGTGGGCAGCTCCGAAGGCGCGCCACCGCTGTTGCTTTCGCCGCCAGCGGCTGTGCCTTCTGGTTTCACCGCCTTGGTGGCCTCAGCCTCGGCGGCGGCCAGCAACTCGCCGTTTTCGCCCAGGGTGGTGGGCTGAAAGCCGTGGTCGCCTTCGCCCGGGCTGTGTGGGGCTGGCGTGGCTTTTTGTTGCGCCAGCTGGGCCAGCTGAGCCTGCGCGCGCTGGCTGGCTTCGGCCGCAGCCAGCTCGGCCTGCAGCCGGGCCTGCTCTTCTTCGTAAGCCTGTTGCTGGATGTCGGCTTCGGCCTGGGCCTGGGCTTCCAGCTGAGCGCGCTGTGCACTCAGCCGGGCCATTTCCTGCTCGACCTCTTGCGCCACCTGCTGTTCCAGCGAGGGCTCGATCTCGGGCTCGGTCCAGCGCGGGGCGGGGTCCTTGGCGCCGCCCGCGTCGAGACCGGGCTCATCGACCCAACGGGGTTCGTGGCGCGAGTCCATGGCGGCCGCGACGATGGAGTCGTGGCCCGGGCGAGGCTCCTTGTGCGGTGATGCAGCCGTCAGGTCCAGTGGCCGCGGTGGCGGTGGTGCGTAGGCAGGTGCCGGGATCGGGGCCGGAGGGCTTGAGGTGGGCGGCGGGCTCGGTGCCCAGTGGCCATCGTCCTGCGTCGACAAATCGACCGCAGGTGTGTCGTGGGCAGGGGCGGGCGGCCAGGGCGGTGGGGCCTCGAGATCGATGTCGAAGAGCTGCTCGCGGGCGTCGAACACTTCGGCGCAGCGGCCGCAACGCACCCAGCCTTCCGAGACCCGGAGCTGGTCTTCCACGACGCGGAAAATGGTTCCGCAAGCGGTGCAACGGGTGGCAAGACTCATGGCGAGATCATGCCATGAGTCCGCCGAAGCTCAGGGCTAGGCAAGCCCGAACTCGATCGTGAATTCGGGCTCCGCACCACGCCCGAATCAAGCCGCAGGACGCTGGGCCGTCATCAGGATCCAGCCCTCTTCCTCGTCGCTGACCTCGAGCTTCAGCCAGGGGGCGTAGGCTTCCTTCAGCTCCTCGGCCTGGCGGGCCAGGATGCCGGCCAGGATCAGATGTGCGCCCGGGGCGAGGTGGGCCGCCAGCAGTGGCGCCAGCAGCTTGAGCGGCGTGGCCAGGATGTTGGCCATGACCAGCGGGTACTCGCCTTGCGCGGCATCGGGCAGGGCGGCCTTCAGTGCCACCTGGTTGGTCTTGGCATTGTCCTGGCTGGCGGTGATGGCGGCCGGATCGATGTCCACCGCATCGATGTTCTGCGCACCATGCAGGGCCGCGCCGATGGCGAGGATGCCGGAGCCGCAGCCGTAGTCCAGCACGCGGGTCCAACCGGGGCTGAGCTCGCTGTGCGTGGCGATCCAGCGCAGGCACATGCGCGTGGTCGGGTGGGTGCCGGTGCCGAAGGCCAGGCCCGGGTCCAGGCGCATGACGCGCGTGGCCTGGGCCGGGGCTTCATGCCACGACGGCACGATCCAGAACTCGGGCGTGATCTCCACCGGCGAGAACTGCGACTGCGTCAGGCGCACCCAGTCCTGCTCGGCCACGGCTTGAATCGCCTGCACATGCACATCGGCCGCCCAGTCCTGGCTGAGGATCAGGGTGGCGCATTCGGTGGCTTCGTTCTCGTCCGGGAACAAGGCCTTGACCACCGAGCGCTGCCAGCCGCCGCGCGGCGCCGGCATGCCGGGTTCGCCGAACAGGGCTTTCTCGGCATCGGTGTCGGCATCGGCGTCTTCCACCGACACGGCCAGCGCGTCCAGCTCCATCAGTGCGTCGCTGACGATCTCGACATCGTCCTCGCCGCAAATCAGCAGCAGTTCGTGCAGGGTGGCCGGGTTGGGCTCCTTGGCCGCGTCCGGTGCAGAAGAGGTGTCGTCGCTCATCGCTTGTGTTGGCTCATCCAGCCTTCGAGGTAATGGATGTTGGTGCCGCCTTCAATGAACTTGGCGTCGACCATCAGCTCGCGATGCAGCGGGATGTTGGTCTGGATGCCTTCCACCACGGTCTCGCTCAGGGCGATGCGCATGCGGGCCAGGGCCTGCTCGCGGGTGTCGCCGTGGACGATGATCTTGCCGATCATCGAGTCGTAGTGCGGCGGCACGACGTAGTTGGTGTAGACATGCGAATCCACGCGCACACCCGGGCCGCCCGGTGCGTGCCACATGGTGATGCGGCCCGGCGAGGGCGTGAACTTGAAGGGGTCTTCGGCGTTGATGCGGCACTCGATCGAATGGCCGCGCATGGTGATGTTTCGCTGGGTGAAGGGCAGCTTTTCGCCAGCCGCCACCTTGATCTGCATCTGCACGATGTCGATGCCGGTGACCAGCTCCGTCACCGGATGCTCGACCTGCACGCGGGTGTTCATCTCGATGAAATAGAACTCGCCGTTTTCGTACAGGAACTCGAAGGTGCCGGCGCCGCGGTAGTTCATCTTGCGGCAGGCTGCGGCGCAGCGGTCACCGATCTTCTCGATGATGCGGCGCGGGATGCCGGGTGCCGGTGCTTCTTCAAGGATCTTCTGGTGGCGGCGCTGCATGGAGCAATCGCGCTCGCCCAGCCAGACGGCGTTCTTGTGCTCGTCGGCCAGCACCTGGATTTCCACATGCCGTGGGTTCTCCAGGAACTTTTCCATATAGACCTGCGGGTTGCCAAAGGCTGCGCCGGCTTCGGTGCGCGTCATCTGCACCGCGTTGACCAGGGCTGCTTCGGTGTGCACCACGCGCATGCCGCGGCCACCGCCGCCGCCTGCGGCCTTGATGATGACCGGGTAGCCGATGGCGCGGGCGATCTTGATGATCTCCTTCGGGTCTTCGGGCAGGGCGCCGTCCGAACCGGGCACGCAAGGCACGCCGGCGCGGATCATGGCCTGCTTGGCCGAGACCTTGTCGCCCATCATGCGGATGGACTCGGGCGTCGGGCCGATGAAGGTGAAGCCGCTGCGCTCCACGCGCTCGGCAAAGTCGGCGTTCTCGCTCAGGAAGCCATAGCCGGGGTGGATGGCTTCGGCATCCGTCACCTCGGCGGTGGCGATGATGGCTGGCATGCTGAGGTAGCTCTGCGAAGACGGCGCGGGGCCGATGCAGACGGCCTCATCGGCCAGCTTCACATACTTGGCGTCGCGGTCGGCTTCCGAGTAGACGACCACCGACTTGACGCCCAGCTCGCGGCAGGCGCGCTGAATCCGGAGGGCAATTTCCCCCCGGTTCGCGATCAGAATCTTCTTGAACATCGCAAATCCTTATTCGATGACGAACAAGGGTTGGCCGAATTCGACGGGCTGGCCGTTTTCGCACAGCACCTTGGTGATCGTGCCGCTGAAGTCGGCGTCGATCTCGTTCATGATCTTCATCGCTTCGATGATGCAGATCGGCGAGCCTTCCTTGATCGGCTGGCCGACTTCGGCGAAAGGCTTGGCGTTCGGGCCGGAGGCGCGGTAGAAGGTGCCGACCATGGGTGACTTCACCACATGGCCGGTTTCGGCCGGAGCTGCGACAGGCGCGGCCGGTGCGGCGGCCACCGGGGCTGCGGCCACAGGGGCGGCAGCCACCGGCGCAGCGGCGGGCGCGGCCATCATCATGGGCACGGCCACCGAGCCGTCCGACTTGACGATGCGGACCTTGCCATCGGCTTCGGTGATTTCGAGTTCAGAAATATTCGACTCGGACACCAAATCGATCAGGGTCTTGAGCTTGCGCAGATCCATAGAATTTCTCCAGCGATTGATATTTATTGTTGGAAAACAAAGGCGGCTTCGTGAGCCGCCACCCTCGACGACTCAGGGCTGCGAGTGCTGCTGCAGCTGTGTCAGTGCGTAGCTCAGGGCCAGTTGGTAGCCCTGCGCGCCCAGACCGCAGATCACGCCGACCGCGAGGTCGGACAGATAGCTGTGCTGGCGGAACGCTTCGCGTTTGTGAACGTTGGACAGATGGACTTCGATGAAAGGCAGGGCCACGGCGGCCAGCGCATCACGAATGGCCACGCTGGTGTGCGTGTAGGCGGCCGGATTGATGATGATGAAGCGGCTGCCGTCCTGCGCGGCGGCCTGGATGCGATCCACCAGGGCGCCTTCGTGGTTGCTTTGGAAGGATTTTAGTTCATGCCCAGCATCCGCCGCCATTTTCAGCAGATCAGCGTCGATCTGCGCCAAAGTCTGCGATCCATACACCGCTGGTTCCCGGCTGCCCAGGAGGTTCAGATTGGGTCCATGAATGACGAGAATTTGCATCGGCGTGGGCTGAGGCGCATCCCGAAAGATTTAGAGCCGCAGCACTAGAAACGAAGAAGGCCGGACTTTACGCGTTTTAGGGGCCGTTCGACGCAGGTCGGCGTAAATAAATTGCTTGACCCTTTTTCCCAAATGCGCTTGCCTTTTGGGGCGGATCCGGCCGGCTTGGCCGCCCTGGATCAGCTGAGATTCAGCGTTTTGCAGCCGATGAAGCCGCCATCTCGCGCAGCTCGGTCAGGCTGGTGGCACCGGTTTTGCGCCATTGGATCAAGCCGTCGGCACCCAAGGCCACGCTGAAGGGCAGGCCGCCCTGGCTGTTGCCGAGTGTGCGTGCCAATTGCGTACCGGTCAATCCGGCCAGGCCCTGGGGGAAGTCCAGCGGCAGCTTTTGCAGGAAGGCGCGCACCGGGGTCGGTGCGTCGACGGCCAGGCCGACGACCTGCCAGCCCTGGGCCTTGAACTCGCGCTGGAACTCGGCCAGTTCGGGCAGCTCTTTCACGCACGGCGGGCACCAGGTGGCCCAGAAATTGATTAGCAGCTTCTGTCCGCGGAAGTCGGCCAGGCGCAGCTCGCCGCCTTCAGGGCGCTCGAAGCTTGCCGCCCAGAGCTCGGTCTCGGCGGCCGGCAAGCTGGCCGCGCCTGCCGGTGGCAGGGCGGCGCTTGGCGCTGACCCGGCCGGAGCGGGGGCTTGCGGTGCGGTGCGAATGCCCAGATAGAGGCCGCCCAGACCGGCGGCGCCGGCCAGGGCGCGCAGGGCCCAGCGGCGCCCGCTGGAGACCGGCGGGGTGTCGCTGCTGCTGGTGGCGGGGGGCTGCTTGCTCATGGCTGGTGTTTGCTTTCAGTGTCGTCGGGTTCGTCGAGCAGGCGCTGCAAAGCGGCCAGATCGCCGCGTTCGCTGCGTCCGCGGCTGTCCAGCTTGAGGGCGCCGCGCAGGTCGTCGAAATCCAGAATGCTCAGATGCACCGTGATCTGCTCCTGCAAGGCGCGGCAGGGCGCGGCCAGGGAGAGCACATCGATCTGCCGGCCGCGGGCGTCGTGGCTGGCGCCGACCTCATAGTCCACGCCCAGATTGATCAGGGCGATCTCGGCGGCCTTGCTGTCGTCGCAGTAGAGCTGCAGGTGGATGTTGTTCAGCCGGGTGGCCGTGCCGCGCCAAACGGCGCCGCAGAGATGAGGGCGGAACTCGGCCAGCCGCGCCATCCACTGCGCCGCCAGCTCGCGCAGGGCGCGCAGCTCCGCGGGTTGGGTGTCGCTGCAGAAGATGGCCAGGTACTCGCGCACCTCGTCTTCCAGCTCTTCATTGCTGGGCAGGGCGGCGCGGCCGTGGCGGCTCAGGCCCAGCGCCTTCAACGCGCGCTGCTTGGCCGGGCCGTATTCCAGGCCTTCCTCCACCACCAGGCGAGCGGCGGTGGCGGCGATTTCTTGGCTGAGGGTGGATTCGCTGGACATCGGGCTCAGGGTAGCTCAACCGCGGGCATGCGTGCTTCGATGGTCGCAGCACGCGACAACACGTAGGGAGATGCGGGGCGTTTTTCAAAGCGCTTGGGCGCCGGCAGCATCACGGCCAGGCGGGCCGCCTGGTTCGGGCCCAGCCGGCTGGCGTCCAGGCGGAAGTAGTGACGGGCGGCGGCCTGGGCGCCGAACAGGCCTTCACCCCATTCGACGTTGTTCAAGTAGATGTCGAGGATGCGCTGCTTGCTCAGCAGCCCTTCCAACATATAGGTGATCAGGATCTCCTGACCTTTGCGCACGAAGTTGCGCTCGCCGCTGAGGAAGAGGTTTTTGGCCAGCTGCTGGGTGATGGTCGATCCGCCCACCACCTTGGCCGGCTTCACGGCCTTGGCGGCCGGGCCGGCTTGGGCCAGCTTTTTCTCAAGCTTGGCCTGGGCGCGTTGGTTGCGTTCCCAGGCTTTCTCCAGTGCGTCCCAGTCCACGCCGCTGTGCTCGGCAAAGCTGGCGTCCTCGCTGGCAATCACCGCGCGGCGCAGCTGGGGCGAGATCGCCTCGCCATCGACCCAGGTCTGGCTCCAGGGCAGGGCGCCTTGTTCGGTCAGGATGCGCCAGGCCTCGGCCCGCTGAAAGGTGGTGGATTGCGGCGCCAGCACATTCATCAAGGCGATGCGGCCCGCAAAGTAGAGCTGCAAGGCCAGCGCCCCCAGCAGCAGCAGGGCGGCCAGCCGGGTGAGAAATCGCCAAGGCTTCATGGCTTTGAAGCCAGTTCCTGGCGCAGGGCTTGCAGCACCGGGCCGGTGTCCGGCCGCTGGCCGCGCCAGAGGGAAAAGGCCTCGGCCGCCTGCTCGACCAGCATGCCCAGGCCGTCGCGGCCCTCGGCGCCCTGGGACGCGGCCCAGGCCAGAAAAGGCGCGGCGGCCGGGCCGTACATCATGTCCAGCGCCAGGGCGCCGGGGGCCAGCACGCCCTCGGCCACCGGCACGGCGGCGCCGGCCAAGCTGGCACTGGTGCCGTTGATCAAGACCTGGAAGCCGCTGCCGCAGCCTTGCAGGCTGCTCGCCTGCAGGTCCACGCCGTGCTGTGCCGCCCATTCGGCATGCTGGGCCACCAAGCTGGCGGCCTTGTCCACGCTGCGGTTGGCCACGGTGATGGCGGCCGGCCGCGCCGCGATCAGGCTGCCCAGCACGCCGGCCGAGGCGCCGCCAGCGCCCAGCAGCAGGATGCGCTGACCGGCCAGGCGGCGGCCGGCGTTGTGCTCGATATCGCGCACCAGGCCGGCGCCGTCGGTGTTGTCGCCGAACCAGTCGGGCTGGCCGTCAGCGGCCGTGTCGAAACGCAAGGTGTTGACCGCCCCGGCCAGACGGGCCCGCTCGCTCAGCCGTGAGGCCAGGGCATGGGCTTCAAACTTGAAGGGCACGGTGACATTGCAGCCACGCGCGCCGCCGGCAGCAAAGGCCTGGATGTGCGCGGCAAAACCATCGAGCGGGCAGAGCAGACGCTCGTAGCGCAGCGCCTGGCCGGTCTGGGCGGCGAACTGGGCATGGATGGCGGGCGAGCGGCTGTGGGCCACCGGGTTGCCGGCCACGGCGTAGCGATCGGGGGCGGGCGCAGTCATGGTTGCGGGCTCAAGCTGGTTTCCAGGCCATCCTCGCGGGTGAAGCGGAAGCGCGAGGTGATGACCAGCACTTCGGCGCCCTTGCGCATGGCCTGGCTGAAATTGCCGAAAGGGCTGGCGGCGCGGACGATGGCCACGGCCCGGCGGTCGAGGTTCTTGTTGCCCGAGGAGGCGACGATGTCGGTCTCGATCACGCGGCCGCGGTGGTCCACATGGATGTTCATGGTCAGCTCGCCGTAGAGCTTGCGGCCTTTGTAGGTGGGGAAGTCACGCGTGCCGCGCGCCTCGACCTTGCGGCGCAGGCTGTCGTAGTACTGGGCGTAGACCACCTCGCGCGTGGCCGGGCTGACATAGCGCTTGCGCGGCCGCGCGTTCTCTTCGTTGACGCGGCGTTCAATCTCTGCCAGCAGCTGCACCAGCTGGCGGCGCCGCTCGGCCTGCTCGCGTGCTTCGGCCGTGCCGCGGTCGCGCTCCTGGTCGGGCAGGGGCAGCAGGGCCAGCTCGCGCCGCACCCGGGCCAGCAGCTGTTGCTGCTGTTGCTGCAGCTCGGCGATCTGGGCGTGCTGCACCTCGTTCGCCTCGCCCACCTCCAGCAGCTTGGACGGCGGCAGGGGCGAGGTGGCGCGGCCCGTCTCGGCCTGGCCGCCACCGGCCAGATTGGCCTGAGCCAGGGCCATGGCCTTGGTCGGCGCCTCGGTGCTGCGGCTGTTGACCAGCACCACCTCCAGCGGCGTCTCTTCGAACAGGCGGTTGAAGTTCTCGGGATCGACCCAGCGGAAGGCCAACAGGCCGGCGTGCAAGCCGGCCGAGATGAACAACGCGATCTGGAGGGTGGAGAACTTGCCGCGCCGCATCGTCGTCAGGTCGCTGCCGCCTCGGCAGACGTTCCGCCGCCCGTGCCGGGGCTGTCGCCCTCGCCCTCGCCGCTCATGTCCAGCGCCAGGGTCAGCGGCCCCGCGCCTTCCGCGGCCTCGTCGTCTTCGGACTCGGCGGCCGGGTCTTCGCCCGCGCCGGCGTCTTCGGCCTCCAGGCGCTCGATCAGGGTGGCGTGCACATCCAGTGTCATCTCATCGGTGCCGGTGATGCGCACCCGCACATGGGCGCCGCGCGGCAGCGGCTCGCAGCCCAGGGCCTTGAAGACCAGGGGCAGGGTGTCGGCGCGCACCAGGCCGTCCTTCATGACGGTGGCGGTCAGCTCGGTGATCTCGTTCTGCACCAGATAACGCAGGGTCCAGAAGCGCTCGATGCCGTTCTGGAAACCGTTGTAGGCGGTGTAGGCCGCGTCAAAGCCCGAGATGATGGAGAAGAGCTGCGCGTCCTTGGGCTTGAACGGTGCCACCAGGGCGGCCGTGCGGCCGTTCTTGGCGCAGGCAATGATCTGCCACTGGTTGACCAGGTCCACATAACGGCGCAGTGGCGAGGTGGCCCAGGTGTACTGCGCCACGCCCATGCCGGCGTGGGGCAGGGCCTTGGTGCCCATGCGCACCTTCACGCCCGGCGCCATGCTGGCCTGGCTGCGGTAAATGCCCGGCAGGCCCATGTCGTTGAGCCAGCCGCCCCAGGTGGAGTTGGCCAGGATCATGGCCTCGGCCACGATCAGGTCCAGCGGCGAGCCGCGTTGGCGGGTGCTGATGCTGACCACTTCGCTGCCATCGGGCTCGCGCTCGCCGTTCGAATCGAGGCGGAAGTTGTAGTCCGGCCGGTTGAAGTTCTCGGGCTTGCCGCGCACGATCTCGCGCTGTGCCTTCAGGTGGTTGGCCAGGCGGAAGGTGAAGGCCAGCTCGGGCGCAAAGGCGTAGTCGGCCGGTGCGGCGCCGGTCAAGGTGTCGGCGGTGATGACACCGTCCAGCTTGTCGTGGCGCAGATTGGCCTTGATGGGCACGCGCTCCAGCTTCGTCTCGCTGCCGGTCACGGCCAGTGTGGCCTCGTCCATGGTGACGTAGAGCGACACCGCCGGGCAGTCGCGCCCTTCGATCAGCGTGTAGGCCTGCACCACCTCGTCCGGCAGCATGGTCAGCTTCCAGCCGGGCATGTAGACGGTGGACAGGCGCTCGCGCGCCACCTTGTCCACGGCCGAGTCGGGCTGGAAGGCCAGGCCCGGCGCGGCGATGTGCACGCCGAAGACGATGGTGCCCGTGCCCAGACCCTGCACCGACAGCGCATCGTCGATTTCGGTGGTGGCCGAATCGTCGATCGAGAAGGCCTGCACCGGCGAGAGCGGCAGCTCGTCCTTGATCTCGGGCGCCTGCAGGGCCGGGAAACCCGTGCCCTTGGGGAACTGTTCGAACAGGAAGCGCTTCCAGTGGAACTGATAAGGGCTGGCGATGGCGCCGGCGCTCTTGAGCAGATCCAGCGGCGCCTTGTGCGAGCGGCGCGTGGCCTCGACCACGGCCTTGTACTCGGGGCCGTTCTTGTCGGGCTTGAACAGGATCTTGTAAATCTGATCGCGGATCGCGTCCGGGCAGCGGCCGGCGGCCAGCTCTTCGGCCCAGGCTTCGATCTGCAGCGCCTGCTGGCGCTTGCGTTCGATGCCCAGCAGGGCGGCCTTCACCACCTCTTCGGCCGCCTTCTTGAACTGGCCCTTGCCGGCGCGGCGGAAGTAATGCGGCGCTTCGAAGAGGCGGAACAGGGCGGCGGCCTGATGCGTCACCCCGGCCTTGGCGTCGAAGTAATCGCGTGCCAGATCGGCGAAGCTGAACTCGCTGTCGGGCGCGAACTCCCAGGCCAGGTCCAGGTCGATCTCCTGGGCCAGGCGCTGGCCTTCCGCGATCAGCTCCGCCGGGGCGGGCTTGTCGAACTTGAGCAGCACATTGGCTGCCTTCACTTTGACGCGCTTGCCCGACTCCAGTTCGATCTGCATCGAACTTTCGGCTTCGGACATGACACGGCCGGCGAGGAATTTTCCGGCTTCATCGAACAGGGCAAACATATGGGCGGCATTGTCGCTGATCAAAGCGACTCTCTCGGGCGCCTGGCCCTGACTCTCAGTTCGGCTCCGGTTCTACCCCGGTTCGGCTCTGCCGTGGGCTGATTAAGATGGCCCGTCGGTTGGATGCAGTGCAGGGGTCTGACCGTCAGTTTGCGCAGCGCTGGCCCACCGGCCGGCCAGTTTTTGGGGCAGGGTGCGCCACCGCGCGGCCGGCCTTTTTCAACTCTTGATTGAGCTCGCCCACCATGAACATCTCCCCCTCTCGCCTCGCCCTGGCTCTGAGCGCCAGCCTGCTGTGCACGCCGCTGTTCGCACAGACCGCCCCCAGTTCACCCTACCCCGCCACCCCGCTCAAACCCGTCACCGATGTCTATCACGGCACCGCTGTGGTCGACCCCTACCGCTGGATGGAGGAAAAGAACTCCGCCGAGTTCCAGACCTGGCTGCGCGCCCAGGCCGATTTCGCCAAGGCCAGCCTGGCCCAGCTGCCTGGCCGTGCCGCCTTGCGCGAGCGCCTGGGCCAGCTCTCTGACGCAGGCGAAAGCACCGGCAGCTACAAGCTCGTGGCCGGCCAGCTCTTCTATATGAAGCGCGCACCGGGCCAGAACCAGTCGCGGCTGTGGCTGCGCGCCGGGGTGGAGGGCGCCGAGCGCGAGCTGCTGGACCCGAACAACATCCCCGGCGAGCCGGGCAAGCATGCGATCGATTGGTACACGCCCTCGCCGGACGGCAAGCGCCTGGCCATCGGCCTGTCCAGCGGCGGCTCGGAGAACAGCGTGCTGCGCGTGCTCGATGTGGCCAGCGGCAAGTTCTTGAGCGAGGCCATCGCCCACACCGGCCTCAACCAATTCGGCGTGGCCTGGTTCAAGGACGGCAGCGGCTTCGCCTACAACCGCCACCCGGCCGAGGAGCGCTACAACAAGAGCGCCGTCTTCCTGCACAAGCTCGGCGCCGATCCGGCGCAAGACGCGCCCCTGTTCGGCTGGGAGGTGAACGCCCAGGAGAAGCACGCCCTGGCCGATCTGCCCTACGTCTATCTGAGCAAGGACTCGCGCTGGGCCCTGGCCGAGGTGCTGCATGGCGATGCGGTCGAGCGCTCCTACTGGGTGGCGCCGGCCGAGGACCTGCTCAAGAAGGGCGCGGCCACCCCCTGGCGCCGCATCATCCGCCCGGAAGACAAGGTCACGGAGGCCACCATCTCCGGCGACCAGATCTATGCCCTGAGCCAGAAAAAAGCCTCGCGCCGCGAGCTGCTGCAGCTGGACCTGCGCCTTCGCACCACGCTCTTCCGCCCCCTGCTGCCGGCCGGCGAGAGCGTGCTGCAGGACATCAAGCTGGCTGGCGATGCCGTCTACGTGAAGGCCCTGGATGCCGGCGTGAGCAAGCTCTGGCGGGTGGAGAAGAATAAGTCCAGCAAGGGCAAGAAGCCCGCCATCTCGACCGTGGCCCTGCCTTTTGAAGGCACGTTGCGCGAGATCAGCCCCTTGCCCGGCGGTGAGCTGCTGGTGCTGCACGAGGGCTGGACCCAGCCGCCGCAAAGCCTGGTCTTGACGAAGCCCGGCGCCGCTGACGCATCGGCGCGGCGCGTGAACCTGCAAAAGCCGGTGGCCGTGGATACCTCGGGCGTGCAGGCCGAGCGCGTCATGGTCAAGAGCCATGACGGCGTGATGGTGCCGCTGTCCATTCTGTCGTCGAAGAGCGCGCCGCGCGACGGCAAGCGCCCCACCATCCTCAGCGGCTACGGCGCCTACGGCATCACCCAGGAGCCCCGCTTCGGCGCCACCCGTCTGGCCTGGCTGGAGCGCGGCGGCGTCTCGGCCATCTGCCATGTGCGCGGCGGCGGTGAGCTGGGCGAAGACTGGCACCGCGGCGGCTACATCCTGACCAAGCAGAACACGGTCTCGGACTTCATCGCCTGCGCCGAGTACCTGATCGCGCACAAGTACGCCTCACCCGCCACCCTGGCTGGCACCGGCGGCAGCGCCGGCGGCATCACCATCGGCGGCGCCATCACCCAGCGGCCTGAGCTGTTTGCCGCAGCGCAGAGCGCGGTCAGCCTGTCCGACATGCTGCGCATGGAAACCACGCTCAACGGCGCGCCCAATATCGCCGAGTTCGGCACGGTGACCAACCCCGCGCATTTCAAGAGCATGTACGCGCTCAGCCCCGTGCACCGCGTGCGCGACGGCGTGAACTACCCGGCCGTCATCGTCACCACCGGCGCCAACGACCCCCGCGTCGAAGCCTGGATCCCCGCCAAGTTCGCCGCCCGCCTGCAAGCCGCCCAACCCGAGCGTTACGCCAGCAAGCCCGCGCTGCTGCGCGTGGACTTCGAAGGCGGCCACGGCATGGGCTCCGGCGTGTCGCAGCGCCTGGACGAAACGGCGGATGTGTGGAGCTTCTTCCTGTGGCAGTTTGGGGATGCGGGGTTTGCGCCGAAGAGGTGAGGGGCGGATGGAGGGGAGGGCGGGGCCGTACGAGCGGCGTGCCCGTCTTCATCTGAAGTTTTTGGAGATCGAGCCTCAGGCGAGGTTTAGATCGGGCGGGGGAAGTCCGCATTGCAGCGAAAGCGAACGATCAACGTCCGACTATGGGAAGCCGCGTTGGGCCAGGGGTAGTCTGTCGCGATGCCGACTTGCAGAGCGGATCAATTCGATTTTTGATAAATAATCGCTGTAAGTTAGTCCAAAGCCACTATTCGCAATATGGGAGACAAATATGGCAGAAGCTGATAACAAAAGCGTTCCAGAAAAGGTGCTTACCTGTGGGTTAATCATGCCTATCTCAGCGATCGATGGCCTGGGAGCTGATCATTGGACAGAAGTTAAGGCAATCATTCAAGACGCTGTCGACTGCATTGACAGTCCGAAGTTCGCAGCACGACTAGTGAGCGACTCAGACGATGTTGGAGTTATTCACAAACGTATTGTCCAAGGCGTTTACAACGCGGACATTGTCATTTGCGATGTAAGTGCGCGAAACCCAAATGTGATGTTCGAACTGGGCATGCGGCTAGCTTTCGATAAGCCCACAGTCATCATCAAGGATGACAAGACTGACTATGCATTCGACACGAGCATCATTGAGCATATTCCTTATCCAAGGGATCTTCGGTTCTCAAAGATTGTTGCCTTCAAGCGTCAATTGGCGGAAAAACTGTTGGCAACATATAAATTGGCTTCGTCAGATACTAATCACTCGACATTTTTGAAGAATTTCGGAACCTTCAAAGTAGCTGCATTGGACCAAAAGGTGGGATCCGGGGAGCAGGTGATGATGGAAATGCTGGCCGATATCCAGCAAGAGGTCACAAGTCTGCGTCGAACGAGCATAAATCGGTCCCGTCGTATAGGTGCTACAGACGAAGGCATCGGTCGAATCTTTGAAGAACTAGGGAAAATAAAGCAAGAGGATCCCGCTTTCGGTTTTGAAGTAACGGCTGAGCTCGAAAAGAGGCTTGAAAGGTCGCTGCCTGCCCCTGCGTTCTTTCCGGGCCCAAAGGATTTCAAGGACGCGCTTGAGCGGGCCTGTCGAACAATGAAGGGGGAATAAGCCGTTGGGCAATAGCTTTCGAGTCTCAATATTGCGGCTGCGAAGAATTGCTCCGGTTCGTTTGAGTGTGCTTGCGTTCAAAATGTGAATGCCTGCATCAATCCTTCTGCTGGTATTCATAGAGTTTCCGGCGCATGCGCGCACGGCCTCCTACCCCCGCCCCGCCCTCTGCAAATGCCTGAAATGCTCAAACAACCAGGAGCGCATGCCCATCACCAGGGTGTACTGCCGCTTCTCGGCCTCGGGCAGTTTCTGATCCAGCAGGTGCTGGCGAGCGAAATCGTGGGCCAGGCGTTGCAGGCGCTCGACCAGTTCGCGGGCCTTGGCCTGGCTGAGGCGGCCGTGGACCAGGCTGAGCAGCTCGGCCTCGCCGTCGAAGCCGCCTGAGAAGAAGTCGCCCGCCACTTCCTCGCGGAAGAAGTTCATCACCGGCCCGTGCGGGCGCCAGCGGAAGGTCTTGGCCACGCGCAGCTTGTAGCGGTTCAGGGGCTTGAGCTCGATGATGTCCAGCCGGTCCAGCTCGGCCAGGTGCAGGGTCACCTCGGCCTCGCTGAGGCGGTAGTGCTGGTGCATCTGCTCGGCCGTCCATTGGCTCAGGCAGCAGATGGCCACCAGCAGCAGCTTGGGGTCGGCCACCACGGCTTTTTCCTGCGCCAGGCTCAGCTCCATGCGCAGGGGCTGGCGTTCGCTGAGTGAGCGGCTCAGTTCGCCGAAATCGGTGTTCAGCACCCGGCAGATTTCATCGATCCGCGACAGCGGCATCTCGCCGCCGGGCGCAAACATTCGCTTGACGCTGGATTCCGACAGCTCCAGCTCGCGGGCCACATCGGCATAGCTCAGGCCCTGGCTCTTCAGCTCGGCCTTGATCACTTCGATCAGGGTTTGGGTGGTGGACATGCGGGGTGTGCTGCGAAGAAGAAAAAGTGTTGTGGCGCCAGGCGGGGCAGTAGCGCATGGTGCCACCGTCGGGGCCAGGTCTTGCCACCGAACGGCATTTTTCGCACGCCAGCGCCGCGCCGCCGCGAGCATCGCTTTCATTCCAAGCCCAACCGGGCGTCAGCCCAAGGAGACGGAATGAGACACGCGATGCACCACGATGCTGACTTTCAAACCACGCGGCGCCGCCATCTGCAATGCTGCGGCGCCGCCGCCGTGGCCGGCCTGTTCAGCAGCCTGGTGCGCCCGGCTCAGGCCGGCTATCTGCGCAACCCCTGCCGTGGCGCCTTGCCCGAGGCCCTTAGCCAGCATCCGGCCTTGCAGCAGCTCTGGCAAGACATCGACGCCCGCCAGCTCTGGGACGTGCACTGCCATCTGCTCGGCACCGGCGACGCCGGCAGCGGCTGCCGCATCCACCCGGCCATGCACCAGTGGTGGCACCCGGGCGAGAGCCTGCGCCGCCGCATCATCATGGACGGCGCCTGCGTGCCGGCCGATGCGCCCAGCGTGGATCGCGCCTACCTGCAGCGCCTGCGGGCGCTGACCGAAGATTTCCCCGAGGGCGCGCGCTGGATGCTCTATGCCTTTGACGAGGCCCACGACGAGCAGGGCCGGGCCCAGGCCGACTGGACCACCTTCCATGTGCCCGATGCCTATGCCCGCAGCGTGGCGCAGGCCGGCCCGCAGCGCTTCGCCTGGGTGGCCTCCATCCACCCTTACCGCGAGGATGGGCTGACCCGCCTGGACGCGGCCATCGCCGGCGGCGCCGTGGCCCTGAAATGGCTGCCCAGCAGCATGAACATCGATCTGCGCGACCGCCGCCTGCGCCCCTTTTACGAGCGTCTAGCCGCCGCCCGCCTGCCGCTGATCGTGCACTGTGGCGAAGAGAAAGCCGTGCCCGGCGCCGGCCGCGATGAGCTGGGCAACCCGCTGCTGCTGCGCCAGCCCTTGTCGCAAGGCGTGCGCGTGATCGCGGCGCATTGCGCCTCACTCGGCGACGCGCTGGATCTGGACCAGCCCCGGCCGCGCCTGCGCCCGGCATTTGATCTCTTCGCCCGCCTGATGGACGAGCCGGCCTGGAGCGGCCTGCTGCTTGGCGATGTTTCGGCCCTGTTCCAGTTCAACCGCCGGCCCGAGGTCTGGCGCAGCGTGCTGAGCCGGCCAGACTGGCACGGCCGCCTGCTCCATGGCTCGGACTACCCGCTGCCCGGCGTCGGCCCGCTGTACCGCCTGGGCAGCCTGGTGCGGGCGGGGCTGCTGGACGAAGCGCAGCAGCCTTTTTTGGAGCAGCTGCGCGAGCACAACCCGCTGCTGTTTGATCTCTTGCTCAAGCGCAGCCTGCGCTGGCAGGGGCGGGGCCTGGGCCTCGAGGTCTTTGCAACGCGCCGGCACTTCGCTTGAATGAGCCCGCTCTGGCTCGGCTAGAGTGCAGCGCACAAAGCCGAAGCTGGCGAGGCATCGCAGTAACGGCAAAAACAAGCATCATGTTCAGGAGAGGATGGACCCCATGACGCATCACGAATCGAGTGGCCAGTTCGCGCTCTTGGCGCAGCGCCGCTTCGCCCCGTTTTTCTGGACCCAATTCCTGGGCGCGGCGAACGACAACCTGTTCAAGTTCGCCTTCACCGTGCTGCTGACCTACCAGCTGCAGCTGACTTGGTTGAAGCCGGCCCAGGCCGGGCTGGTGATCGGCGCCTTGTTCATCTTGCCTTTTGTGCTGTTCTCGGCCACCAGCGGGCAGCTGGCCGACAAGCATGACAAGACGCGGCTGATCCAGTTCATCAAGAGCCTGGAGATCGCCATCATGGCGCTGGCGGCCTGGGGTTTTTACGCGACGAATGTCCCGGCGCTTTTGGTCTGCGTCTTCCTGCTGGGTCTGCATTCGACCCTGTTCGGCCCGGTCAAATACGCCTATCTGCCGCAGCAGCTGAACGAGCGCGAGCTGACCGGCGGCAATGGCATGGTGGAGATGGGCACTTTTGTGGCCATCCTGCTGGGCAATGTGGCCGGTGGCTTGCTGATTGCCCGGCCCGAGGTGGGCGCGCAGCAGGTCGCCATGGCTTGCCTGGGCCTGGCGGTGCTCGGGCGCTTGACGGCGCAAGCCATTCCAGCTTGCCCGGCGACCGACCCCGGCCTGGTGATCAACTGGAACCCGGTCAGCGAGACCTGGCGCAACCTCAAGCTGGCTGGTGAGCAGCTGGCGGTGTTCCGCTCGCTGCTGGGCATTTCCTGGATGTGGTTCTTCGGCGCCGTCTTCCTGGCCAACTTCCCGGCCTTTGCGAAAGAAGTGCTGCACGGCAATGAGCAGGTGGCTTCGCTGCTGCTGGTGGTGTTCTCGGTCGGCATCGGTGTGGGTTCGCTGCTGTGCGAGCTGTTCTCGCGCCGCCATGTCGAGATCGGCCTGGTGCCGGTGGGCGCCATCGGCATGAGCGTGTTTGCCATCGACCTGTACTTCGCCTCGCGCGGCCTGCCGGCGCCAGTGGTTGAATCGGCGGCGCTGAGCCTGGGCGACTTCCTGGCCCAGGCCGCGCATTGGCGCGTGCTGGCGGACCTGTGCCTGCTGGCGCTGTTTGCCGGCCTGTACAGCGTGCCCATGTACGCGCTGATCCAGCTGCGCGCGCAGCCCACCCACCGCGCCCGCATCATCGCGGCCAACAACATCCTCAACGCGCTGTTCATGATCGCCAGCTCGCTGCTGGCTGGTGCCTTGCTCGGCGCGGGCTTCAGCATTCCCGAGCTCTTCCTGGCCGTGGGTCTGGCCAATGCGGTGGTGGCGTTTTACATCTTTATGCTGGTGCCCGAGTACCTGCTGCGCTTTGTGGCCTTCGTCGCCTCGCGGCTGGTCTACCGCTTCCGCGTGCGCGGCGACGAGCACATTCCGGCGCGCGGCCCGGCCCTGCTGGTCTGCAACCATGTGTCCTTTGTCGACGCCGTGCTGCTGATGGCGGCCAGCCCGCGGCCGATCCGCTTTTTGATGGACCACCGCATCTTCCGCATCCCGGTGCTGGGCTGGTTGTTCCGCCTGGCCAAGGCCATCCCCGTGGCGCCGCAGAAGGAAGACCCGGCCACCTACGAGCGTGCTTTCGAGCTGGCGCGCGAGGTGCTGGACGAGGGCGAGCTGCTTTGCATCTTCCCCGAGGGCGGCATCACCCGCGACGGTACGCTGCAGCCCTTCAAGGGCGGGCTGATGAAGATCCTGGAAGGGCGCGAGCAGGTGCCCGTGGTGCCGCTGGCGCTGCAGAACCTCTGGGGCTCTTTCTTCTCGCGTGTGGAGCAGGGCCAGGCCATGGTGCGGCCCTTCCGCCGGGGCCTGTTCAGCCGCGTCGGCCTGCTGGCCGGGGCGCCGCTGGCGGCCCAGACAGTCAGCCCGGAGCTCTTGCGGGAGCGGGTGGGCGGCTTGCTGCGCAGCGGATGCCGATCGCTCAGAACGCCCAACTGATCGCGGCATAGCCCTGGCGGCGCTGGGGCAGTTGGGCCAGCACGGCGTCGGTCGGGCCGCCGTAGTGGCGCAGGCCGGCGTCCACGCGCAGGCGGTTGCCCTGCCAGGCCAGGGAGGCGGTCCAGATGCGGCCGCCGTCGGCCGGGTGGTAGAGGCAGTCCAGCGCGGGCGACCAGCCGTCCTCGCTCCATGAAAGCCGCAGGAAGACATTTGAGCGCTGCAGGCTGCTGCCGCTGCCAAAGGCTTGGGCCTGCCAGGCCAGGTTGGCGGCCAGGGCTTGAGGCGGCACCTCCGCGCCGGGCGGCAGGGCGCGCAGCTGCTGAGTGCGGCGCTGCCAGTCGCGCCAGTCCTGCGGGCTCAGGGCATTGCCATCCCACCAGGCTTCGGCCAGGAGGCTGAGGCGATTTTCACCGGTCCAGCTCAGGCCAAGCAAGGCCTGGGCATGGGAGGCGCGCAGGCCCTCGCGCCAGGGTGATTGGCGCTGCAGCAGGTTGCTGGCGTCGGGCTGATTCAGCAGCAGGGCGTGATCGCGCCGCGCCAGGCGCAAGGAGGCATGCAGTTCCAGGGAGTCCGTGGCCACCCAGGCCAGCGCCGCACCCAGGCTGGGCCCGCTGTGCTGGCCCCAGCGGGCGAAGCCGTGCAGGTCCAGGCTGCCCTGGCGCTGGTAGACGCGGCCGGCCAGGGCTTGCTCATCGCCGCGCCTGCCTTCTTGCTTGAGCGGATTGACCCAGACCAGCGACCAGGCGGTGTCGGCGTCAAAGTGCTCGGCAGCCAGCAGCGGGCGGCCGCGCACCTGGCTGGAT
This sequence comes from Roseateles sp. GW835-FHT13E02, assembly GCF_058794035.1. Lineage (NCBI taxonomy): Bacteria > Pseudomonadati > Pseudomonadota > Betaproteobacteria > Burkholderiales > Sphaerotilaceae > Roseateles > Roseateles sp. GW835-FHT13E02. Next base: position 14,294 of record NZ_JBXAGJ010000012.1, on the reverse strand, counting down.
AGCAGGGTGCGGCGCTCTTCCTGGGCCACCATGTCATTGGGGCGGAAGGCATAGCCCACGTCCCAGCTGAGCAGCTTGCGCCCGGCGCTGAGCTGCCAGGCGCCGAGGTCGGCGTTGGCATAGAGCTCGTTGAGGGTGGCGCTGCTGCTGCTTCGCTTCTCGTCGGCTTCGCCGCCCTGTTCCTGGCGCAGGGCCAGCGCGGCGTTCAGGCCGCGCCATTGGCCGCGCAGCTCCGCGTCCAGGCCCTGCGTTGAGCCCTGGGGGCCCGCCAGCGGCCCCTGCAGGTTGGCGCTGCGATGCTCGCTGCGCGCGCGCAGTTGGGCGCTCCAGTCCTGGGCCTGGGCCTGGGTGGGCGCGGCCAGCGACGCTGCGACGATTTGCAGAGAAAGGAGAAAAGGGTGACGTGGAAGCAGGCGCCCGAGCATCGGATTCCTCTTCATTCCAGGCTGGGATTGCGCGCCAGGAACATGGGGTTGAGCCAGTTCTCCGGCACGGTGCGCGGTGTGCGCGAGAGATAGCGGATGCGGGTTTCCTTTTTGTGGCTGAGCTGGTCCTGCAGCACCATTTCGTTGACTTGTTTGTGGCCAGCGTCCATGAGGAAGCGGGCCTGCTTGGCCAGCTTGTCCGATTGCACGTACAAGTCGGCCTTGATCGGCTCGTGGCGGGCCTTGTCCAGCCACAGCTCGATGCGCTGGTAGCTGACGCTGCTGCGCAGGGCCTGCAGGCTCAGGTGCAGGCAGGGGCGCTCGCCGCAGCGTGCCTCGCCGATCAGCTGGCCGCTGTAGTCTTCGGCCCAGGACAGGGTGGCGATGTCGCCGGTCGAGGCATCGCCGAGCAGCTTCTGCATCGGGGTGATGCGCATCGGGCGCTGGCTGCCGGGCATCAGCAGCCAGAAATCATCGCCCAGCATCAGCACCTTCTGGCCTTTCTCGGCCGGGCTTTGCATCAGCACCAGAGACTGGCGCTTGTTCTGCACAAAGACGGTGTAGCGGCGCTCTTTCTCGACGCTGCCATCGGCGGCATGCTGGGTGACCAGGGTCTCGAGCTGCAGTTTCTCGGCGCTGTTGGCGCCGCCGCTGCGGAACTGATCGGCGGTCTTGAGCAGGCTGGGCACATCCTGGGCGGCCGATGTGCCGGCCAGCAGCAGGGCAGCCAGGCCAAGAATGGGCGCAAGGGTGGCGTTCTTCATCGCGGGTGTGTTCCTCAGGTGTGGGCCAGGGCCTGGACCACGGGTTGATGCACGGTCTTGCGCGCCACCAGGGCCGAGGCCAGCATCACCAGCAGCAGCATGGCCAGGAGGGTGGCGGCGTAGACGCCAGGGTCGATGGCAATGCTCAGCGGATAGCCGTCCGAGCGCCCCGGCGGCGGCGGCATCTGCACCGGAAAGAGGTAGAGCAGCACGCTAACGCCCAGGGCTAGCAGCGCACCCAGGGCCGCGCCGCCGCCGCCGAGCACCATGCCCTCCAGTGCCAGGCTGCGCAGCAGCTGCCGGGGCAAGGTGCCCAGGGCGCGCAGGGTGCCGATCTCGCGGGTGCGTTCGATGATGGCCATGGCCATGGCATTGGTGACCACGAAGATCACGATCAGGAAGATGATCAGACCCAGGGCGCCGAAGATGCGGTCGTAGAGATCGCGCACGCTGCGGTAGAAAAAGGCCTGGGTCTCCCAGTTCTGCACCTCCAGCTCAGGGAACTGGGCGGCCACCCGCGCCTGCGCGCCCGGCACGGCCTCCATGCTGCGCAGGAACACGCCCAAGCTGCTGATGCGCGCCTTGTTCAGCAGCTTCTGTGCCGTCAGGACATCGGTGTAGACCAGGCGCTTGTCCATGTCCGGGATGCCGGTGGAGAACACGCCGCGCACCCGCACATCGAGGGCGTTGAGGGCGCCGTCGGCGGTGCTGGAGAGCAGGGTCAGGCTGCTGCCGGGCTCGGCCTTGAGGCTGCGCGCCAGGCCTTCGCCCAGCATCACCTCGGCGCTGGCCTGGGGGCTGCTGAGCAAGGCCTCGCCGGCCTTGATCTTCAGGAAGGGGCCTTTGATGGCGAACTCGCTGTCGGGGTCGATGCCCACGGCCATCATCACCGTCGACTTGTCGCCGTTGCTGATCAAGCCGCTGAAGTCCACGCGCGGCAGCACCTGGCGCACCTCGGGGGCGGCCAGCAGCCGGGCGCGCAGCTCATCGGCCTGGTCCAGGCCGTGCTGCAGCGGGGTGTCTTCGTCTTTGTGGAACTGATCGGGCTTGGCCAGGATCAGGTGGCCGCTGCTGCGGGCCGCCATCTGGGCCAGACCCTGGTAGGTTGACAGGGCGAAGCCGCTGGCCAGCAGGATGGCGGCGGTGCCCAGGGCGGCGATGGACACCGTCACCCAGGAGCGGCGGCGGTTGCGCCGCGCGTTCTGCCAGGCAAATTTCAGCCAGGGAAAGTGGTTCATGCGGCGGCTCCGAGAGGCAGGCTGGTTTCATGGGGGCTGATGCGGCCGTCGAGCAGGGCGATCACCCGGTCGCAGCGGCAGGTCAGGCGGCTGTCGTGGGTGGCGATCAAGAAGGCGGCGCCCTGCCGATGCGCCAGCTCGCGCATCAGGCTGAGCACCTGATCGGCGGTGCCGGAGTCCAGGCTGGCGGTCGGCTCGTCGGCAATCACCAGGCGGGGCCGCTTCACCAGGGCGCGGGCGATGGCCACGCGCTGGCGCTGACCGCCGGACAGGGCATCGGGCCGATGTGCGGCGTGCTCCAGCAGGCCGACCGATTGCAGTGCCTCGCGCACCCGCTGCTGCCGTTCGGCCCAGGGCAGGCCGGCCAGGAACAGGGGGTAGTCCACGTTCTCGGCCACGCTCATCACTGGCACCAGATTGAAGTTCTGGAAGATGAAGCCGATGGCATCGCGGCGCAGCAGGGTGGCGCCGGTTTCATCGCGGGCGTCGACCGGCCGGCCTTGCAGCAGGATCTCGCCCCGATCGGCGGCATCGATCAGGCCGCACAGATTGAGGATGGTGGACTTGCCGCTGCCCGAAGGGCCGGTCAGGGCCAGCAACTCGCCCTCGCGCAGCTGCAGGTCCACCCCTTGCAGGGCAGGCACGATGTGCTCGCCCAGGCGGTAGGTCTTGTGCACCGCCCGCATCTCCATGACCACGGGCTGGCTCATGACTGCAGGGCCTTCAGCTTGGCCTGGGCCTTGCTGGCCTGTGGGGCGCCATGCTCCTGCACCAGCTGGTAGAACTTGCGGGCCTCGTCGCGGCGCTCGCCCTGCTCGGCCGCGCTGCCTGCCTGCATCCAGACCGTGGCGCGGAAGGCCAAAGGCGTTTGTGTGAACTGCGGGTGGTTCAGCACCTCCTGCAGCAGCTTGTTGCCGCGCGGGCCGCGGTTGAAGAAACCGGGCAGGGCCAGAAAGGTGCTGGCGGCGGTGAAGCGGGTGTCCAGGGCGATGGGGATCTGGCCGGCCGCGGCGGCGTCGTGCGTGCTGTTGAGCAGGGCCAGGGCCTTGTCCAGATAGGCCAGGCCTTCTTCGGCATGGCTCATCTTCTTCCAGGGCAGCATCGTGGTGGTGGCGCGCAGCGAGGTCGCCGCGCCCAGCTTGGCCATGAGCGAGGGGTTGCCGGGCTCGGCGCGGAGCAGGGCGGTGTAGGCTTCGACCGCCTTCTCGATGGCCGCACTGTCGCCCTGGGTGGCCGCCAGGAACAGCTGCTGGGCCTGGGCGAGTGCCTGTGGCGCTTCGCTGGCGGCCTGGCTCAGGCTCAGCGTGGACGCCAGGCTCAGGCTCAGCAGGGCCTGCACGACCAGGCGATGGCGACGGCGGGCGGGGGCGTGGTGGGGCTTCATCCGGGGGCTCCTCGGTGCGTTGGACTTGATGGACTCAAGCCCGCACCTTAGAAGCCCCCTTCATGCCGCGCATCGGCTTTGCGACTCGCGGTCGCCAGGCGGCGCGAACGGTGGGCCTTGCGGCGTGAAATGCGCCTGCCGCAGCGCCTCAGACCGTCATGCCGCCCGACACCTCGATCACGGCGCCGTTGATGTAGCTCGCGTCCTCGCTGGCCAGAAAGGCGTAGACGCTGGCGATCTCTTCGGGCTTGCCCAGGCGCTTGAGCGGCACATGGGCCTGCATTTCGGTGATCACCTTCTCGGGGATGGTGGCCAAGATCGGCGTTTCGATGAAGCCCGGCGCCACCGCGTTGACGCGCACGCCCTTGGGCCCCAGCTCGCGCGACCAGGTCTTGGTGAAGCCGATCACACCGAACTTGGCCGCCGCGTAATTGGTCTGGCCGAAATTGCCGTAGAGGCCGACCACCGAGCTGGCGTTCAGGATGACGCCGGCGCCCTGCGCCACCATGGTGTCGGCCACGGCCTGGGCGCAGTGGAAGACGCCGCGCAGATTGACGTCGATGACGGCATCGAACTGCTCCAGGCTCATCTTCTGCAGCCGCGCATCGCGGGTGATGCCGGCGTTGTTGACCAGCACATCGATGCGGCCGTAACGCGCCAGCACCTCGGCCACCACCGAGTCCACCTGGGCACGGTCGGTGACATTGAGCACCAGGCCCAGGCTCTCGGCGCCGAGCGCGCGGCATTGCGCCGCGGCGGCATCCACCGCCTCGGGCTTGATGTCGCCACAGATGACGATGGCGCCCTCCTGGGCAAAGCGCAGGGCGGTGGCCAGGCCGATGCCTTGGGCGGCGCCGGTGATGAGACAAACCTTATTTTTCAGCTTCATGGTGAACGTGGGGTCGCGGTGGGCGGAGATGAAAAAGAGATGAAGGGGAGATGAAGAATCGGGATGAAACAGGAAGAAAAATCGGTACGCGGCGCACAGTCTAGAGCCCGGCCGCGCCTCGGCCTGCCGCTAACATCGCGCGATCTTTGGTTTCACAGCGGACGGTGTTTCATGCAAGCCTTCGTGTCTCGTTTCCTGAATCGCACAGCGCTCTCGACCGCGCTGGCCTTGTGCGCGGCCGGCGGCCTGGCGCCCGTGCAGGCGGCTGGCCTGTCGGCCTCCTCGGCGTCCGAGAGCATCGGCACCTCGATCGGCAGCCTGTCCACCTCGGTGCAGCAGTCCAGTGCCAGCTCGACCGGTGACAAGCGCGTGGCCGCTGGCGAGTACCGGCTCATCGAGCTGGCCGCGGCCCCCGGCCGACCCGGCCAGCTGCGCCTGACCCTGCAGGCCAAGGCCGAATCCGCCGGGGCCGCGGCCGAGACGCCGGCCGACACCTTCCACCTTTTCCTGCCTCAGGCTGCCTTGAACGCAGCCCGCCTGCAGCCCGGAGATTCGATCCAGGCCCGTGCCAAGCCCTATGGTCTGGAGTTTGTCGAGGTGCGCAGCCAGCAGGCCTTCTTCCTGGTGCTGGAAGACGAGATCTACCGCGAGCTTCCTTCGCGGCCACTGAGCCTCTGATCACCCATGGCCTACCTGCGCCGCGCGTGGGGCGTGGCTGCGATGGCCTTGGGTTTGAGCGCATCGGGCGGGGCCTGCCATGCCGATGTGCTGCGCTACTGCGCCGGCAACCAGGCCATGAGCGTGGCGCAGCAGGACCGCCTGCTGCGCTTCAGTGCGGTGGTCAAGCAGCAGTTGGAGGCCTCGGGGCATGCCCTGGCCCTGGTGGCTCGCGCCGGGCTGGACTTGCAGCGCTTCGGGCTGCGCTATTCGCACGCCGGCATCAGCCTGCGGGACAGTCCCAACACCCCCTGGTCGGTGCGGCAGCTGTATTTTTCCTGCGAGGAAGGGCGGCCCCGCCTGTTCGATCAAGGCCTGGCCGGTTTTCTGCTCGGTTCGCTGACGCCGGATCTCAGCGTCATCTCCTTGCTCTTGCTGCCTCCCGAGGCGGAGCGGGCCGTGCTGGCCTGGGCCGGCGATGAAGGCCGAGCGCTACAGCTGCTGGCGCCGCACTACAGCGCCAATGCTTACGCTTTCGGACTCGATTACCAGAATTGCAATCAATGGCTGGTGGAACTGCTGGCCACCAGCTGGGGCGGGCTGCAGCCCGCGTTTGACGCCGTACCTGGGCGTTATGAGCCGAGCTTGCGCGCGCAGGCCCAGGCTTGGCTGCAGGCGCAGGACTATCAACCGACGCGCATCGATCTGGGCTGGCGGCCCTTGCTCTGGGCCACGGCCTTGACCCCCTGGTTGCATCGCGACGACCACCCGGCTGAAGACCTGGCAGCGCTGCGCATGCGGGTCAGCATGCCCGAATCCATCGAACAGTTCGTGCGCCAGCGCTGGCCCGAAGCGCGCCGCATCGAACTCTGTCTGCGCGGTCAGGACTTGGTGTTGCGCCAGGGCTGGCAAGCCCTGCCGGCGGATTGCGCGCCCTCGGCGGCAGACCAAGAGTTCAGCCTGGGCGGCTGATGCCTCTTCGCGCCCGAGGCGCGGGCCCTGCGGGAGCAGGGCGGTGAAGCAGGCGGTCCCGGCGGCCGCTTGAATGGCGCGTTTGTGAGCAGCTGTGTCGAGATGTCTCTGCCGGCGCCTTGCGGGACCGCGTGGCGGGCGGTGGCGATTTGGCTGAACGGCCTTGGTGTTCAGCGGCTTTGGCAAGGCTCCGCCCCTCCCCGGTCGCTAGGCGATCTGGACTTCTTTTGGTATTGCTGTTTACACGAAGTTTCGGTCTAGCTAGGTGTTTTCATCTATGTTTTGCGACAAACTGGTATCTAAAGTAAATACCACTGATGGGCCGGAGACTTGTTCTGGTCTTGAAGCGGTTGCCTTGGATGCCAGTGGCTCTGGGGCTTGAATCACACCGGCGCTGCAGCCTTCTGGCGCGTGAGAGATGGGAGTTGTTCATGAACCGAAGTCCTGAAATCGCCACCCAACTGGCATGCGGCAGAGAGCGCCTCACCGGAGCGCGCGAGGTTTCCATGAATCGACCGTTCGGCCTACTGTCAGGCCTTACAGGTCGTCATCCCGGCGTCATCGTCTGGACGGCTCGGGCCGTGTCGGCCCTGCTGCTGGCGGCGGCCGCACCGGCCTGGGCGGTCAACTGCAGCACGCTGCCGGTCTGGGCCGCAAGCACGGCCTACACCGCGGGCAAGCAGGTGCAGGAGGCCGGCAAGGCCTACTCGGCCAACTGGTGGACGCAAGGCCAGGCGCCGGCCAGCAACTCGGGCAGCTGGGGTGTGTGGAAGCCACTCGGCGCCTGTGACGGCGGTGGTGGTGGCACGGGCGGCAACAAGGCGCCGGTGGCCAACTTCAACTCGGTGGTGGATCGCCTGACCGTCAGTTTCGACGGCAGCGGCTCCAGCGATGCCGATGGCACGGTGGCCAGCTGGCGCTGGGACTTTGGCGATGGCACCAGCGGCACGGGCGCCAAGATCAGCCATGCCTACGCCAAGACTGGCACCTACCCGGTCACGCTGACGGTCACTGATGACAAGGGCGCCACCGGCAGCAAGGCCTTGAGTGTGAGCCTGGTTTCCGTGGTCAAGGACCCGGTGACCGGGAAATACATCTTGCGTCAGGCCGATGTGCAGGCCAGTGAAGCGCGCCTGACCGGCACCCCGCTGTTCGCCTCGGTCAAGGCCTCGGTGGCGACACGGGACAACGCGGTGGTCACGGCGGTCAAACCCGGTGCGGCCAGCAACCCCGAGAACGTCAAGCGCGTTGAGCGCATCTTGCCGGCCAGCCAATGGGAATTCCTCTTCCCCCTGCGCCACCCGAGCTACACCTACACCGGCCTGTTGCAGGCCGTGGCCAAGTTCTCGGGCGTGTGCAGCAGCTACAGCGATGGCCGGGATGCCGATGCCATCTGCCGCAAGACCCTGGCCACCATGTTTGCCCACTTCACCCAGGAGACCGGCGCGCATGACCGCAACAACGCCATCCCGGAGTGGCGCCAGGCCCTGTACTTTGTGCGCGAGTCGGGTTGCAGCGAGGACAGTTACGGCTGCCCCTACAACAACGAATGCCTGCCCAGCACCTGGCAGGGTCAGGTCTGGCCTTGCGGCAAGGATGCGCAAGGTCGCTACAAGCAGTATTTCGGCCGCGGTGCCAAGCAGCTGTCCTACAGCTTCAACTACGGGCCCTTCTCCGACGCCATGTTCGGTGATGTGAAGGTGCTGCTGAACAACCCCGAGCAGGTGGCCGACACCTGGTTGAACCTGGCCTCGGCGGTGTTCTTCTTCGTCTACCCCGCCTCGCCCAAGCCCAGCATGCTGCATGTGGTGGACGGCAGCTGGAAGCCCAATGCGACCGACACGGCCCAGGGCATCAAGCCCGGCTTCGGTGCCACCACCAATGTGATCAACGGCGGCATCGAATGCGGTCAGATCACCGAGAAGCCGCAGTCGGTCAACCGCATCGCCTACTACCGGCAGCATGCCGCCTCGCTCGGCGTGCCCATCGCGGCCAATGAGGAACTGGGCTGCGCGACCCAGAAACCCTTTGTGGTCGGCGGCGCCGGCGCCCTGGACATCTACTGGGACCAGGACTGGGCCTACTACCCCGACATGCCCGAGGGCAAGGCCTTTGCCTGCAAGCTGGTCGGCTACCAGACCGCCCACTTCGCCCTCAAGGCAGGCGACTACCAGCGCTGCGTCGAGAAGTACTTCGATGTGGTGATCAAGCCATGAGTCCTCACTGAGAACCCCGGCGGGCCGGACGCGTCGCTCCGAGCCCGTTTTCCCCCAAAGCCGTTTGTACAGCCCTCGTTTCAGCGAGGGGTGGGGCGGCTGCATTCCGCGACGCAAACCGCCCAGCCCAGCGCCCTGAGCGCTGCCAAGAACCTAGCCTGAGACAAGCAAGGACTTCCCATGAAACATGCACTTCCCAGCCTGAGCGTGCTGGTGGCCGCCATGGCCGCCAGCCCCGCTTTGGCCTACAACTGCACCGGTGTGAATGAGTGGTCGGCCACGGCCGTCTACACATCGGGCGGCAAGGCCAAACAGAACAACAAGGCCTACCAAGCCAAGTGGTGGACCCAGGGCAACAGCCCGGCCACCAACTCGGGCCAGTGGGATGTCTGGAAGCCTCTGGGCGACTGTGACGGCGTCGTCAATCAGCCGCCGGTGGCAGCGTTCACCTCCAGCATCAACGGCCTGGCCGTCAGCGTCAACGGCAGCGGTTCGACCGATGCCGATGGTCGCGTGGTCAGCTACGCATGGACCTTTGGTGATGGCGGCACGGCCACCGGCGCCACCGCCAGCCGCAGCTATGCCGCAGCCGGCACCTACACCATCACCTTGACGGTGACCGACGACAAGGGCGCCACCAGCAGCAAGAGCAGCCAGGTGACCGTGGGCACGGTGGTCAACCAGCCGCCCGTGGCCGCCTTCACCAGCACGGCCAATGGCCTGACGCTGAGCGTCAACGGCAGCGGCTCCAGCGACCCCGACGGCACGATCGCCAGCTACGCCTGGAATTTCGGCGATGGCGGCACTGCCACCGGTGCCACCGCCAGCCGCACGTATGCGGCCGCCGGCAGCTACAACGTCAGCCTGACCGTCACCGACAACAAGGGCGCCACCAACACCAAGACCCAAGCCGTCACCGTGACCGGCGGCTCGGTCAACAAGCCGCCCACCGTGGCCCTGACGGCGCCCAGCGCCGGTGCCACGCCGGGCGCCGGTGACAGCGTAACCCTGAGCGCCAATGCCGCCGACAGCGACGGCACGGTCGCCAAGGTGGCTTTCTATGTCAACGGCGCCTTGGTGTCCGAGGACAGCACGGCGCCCTACAGCGTGGCCTGGACGGCGCGTGCCGGAGTGGCCGATATCGTGGCCCGCGCCACCGACGACAAGGGTGCCAGCAGCGACAGCCCGGCCGTGCGCATCACCGTCAGCGGCACCTCCACGGGCGATGAGCGTTGCCGCCCCGAAGGCCTGCTGACCACGCCGGGCACGACGCCGGCCTACTGCAAGGTCTACGACGAGCAGGGTCGCGAAAAGATGGGTGCGGACAAGCCGCGCCGCATCATCGGTTATTTCACCAGCTGGCGCACCGGCAAGAACGGCCAGCCCGCCTACCTGGCCAGCAACATCCCTTGGGCGCAGCTGACCCACATCAACTACGCCTTCGCGCATGTGGACGGCGCCAACAAGCTCTCGGTCGGCAATGTCAACGACCCGAACAACCCGGCCACCGGCATCACCTGGCCCGGTGTGGCAGGTGCCGAGATGGATCCGGCCTTCAGCTACAAGGGGCACTTCAACCTGCTGAGCAAGTACAAAAAGCAGTTCCCGCAGGTCAAGACCCTGGTGTCGGTCGGCGGCTGGGCCGAGACCGGCGGCTACTTTGACGACAGCGGCAAGCGCGTGGCCAGCGGTGGCTTCTACACCATGACCACCAATGCCGACGGCAGCGCCAACACGGCCGGCATCAATGCCTTTGCCGACTCGGCCGTGGCCTTCCTGCGCCAGTACGGCTTTGACGGCGTGGACATCGACTACGAGTACGCCACCAGCATGAAGGATGCCGGCAACCCGGATGACTTCGCCATCTCCAACGCACGCCGTGGAAGCCTGGTGAAGAACTATGTGGTGCTGATGCAGACCCTGCGCGCTCGTCTGGACGCAGCCGGTCAGGCCGACAACCGCCATTACATGCTGACGGTGGCAGCCCCGGCCTCGGGCTATCTGCTGCGCGGCATGGAGAACTACCAGGTCACCCAGTACCTGGATTACGTCAACATCATGAGTTATGACCTCCATGGTGCCTGGAACCAGTTTGTCGGCCCCAATGCCGCGCTCTATGACGATGGCAAGGACAAGGAGCTGGAGGCCTGGAACTACTACACGGCAGCGCAGTACGGCCGCATCGGCTATCTGAACACCGACTGGGCCTACCACTACTTCCGCGGTGCCTTGCCGGCCGGCCGCATCAACATCGGCGTGCCGTATTACACCCGCGGTTGGAAGGACGTGACGGGCGGTACCAATGGTCTTTGGGGCACGGCGGCGCAGACCGACCAGACCAAGTGCCCGCCGGGAACCGGCGGTGGCACGGTGCAGAAGTGCGGTGCAGGCGCCATTGGCATCGACAACCTCTGGCATGACCTGGACGTGTCCAACAAGGAAGTGCCGGCCGGTTCCAACCCCATGTGGCACGCCATGAACCTGGCCGCTGGCAAGCCCGGCAGCTATCTGGCCGCCTACGGTCTGAACCCGGCCACCAACCCGGCCGATCAGCTGACCGGCAGCTACACCCGCTTCTACGACGGTACCCTGGTCGCCCCGTGGCTGTGGAATGCCCAGAAACGGGTCTTCCTCTCCACCGAGGACGAGCAGAGCATCGGTGTGAAGGCGCAGTACGTGGCGGACCGCGGCATCGGTGGTGTGATGTTCTGGGAACTGGCCGGCGACTATGCCTACGACAACGCCAAGGCCGAGTACTTCATGGGCAGCACCCTGACTCAGGCGCTGTACAACAAGTTCAAGACGGCCGCGCCCTACGGCAACCGCCTGAGCGCCACGGCCCTGCCGACCGAGAGCCTGGACATCCGCTTCAGCATCGCTGGCTTCGCCCTGGGTGACGCCAACTACCCGATCAATCCCAAGCTGACCCTGACCAACAACAGCACGCAGACCCTGCCGGGCGGCACCGACTTCAGCTTCGATGTGCCCACCGCCATTCCTGCCACGTTGACGGATCAGAGCGGCTTCGGCCTGAAGATCGTGCAGAGCGGTGCCAACCCGTCCGGTAACAACATCGGCGGCCTGAAGAACGACGTGCACCGCGCTGCCTTCAAGCTGCCGACCTGGCAGACCCTGGCCCCGGGTCAGAGCGTCACCATCGCCCTGAACTACTACCTGCCCATGCCCATGCCGAGCAACTGGGTGGTCAGCTTCGGTGGCAAGTCCTACAGCCTCAAGCAAGAGGCACGGCGTGCGGACCTGAGCGCCGCCGCCCTGGCCAAGGCCGCTGCCGCCAAGGCCGCAGGCAAGTGAATGCTAGCAACCCCTCTCAACGGAGCATGAAGATATGAGACTGCAACAAACAATGATCCCGGCCGCCCTGGCCCTGGCCTTCGGGCTGGCCAGCCCCTTGGCCATGGCTTACAACTGCACCGGCGTCGCCGAGTGGAGCGCCCAGTCGGTCTACACGAGCGGCAAGGTCGTGCAGCAGGCGAGCAAGGCCTTCTCGGCCAAGTGGTGGACGCAGGGCAACAGCCCGGCCACGAACTCGGGCCAGTGGGATGTCTGGAAGCCGCTCGGTGATTGCGACGGCGGCAATAACGACGTGACCCCGCCGACCGTGCCCTCGGGCCTGACGGCCAGCGGCCAGACCACCAGCAGCATCGTGCTGAACTGGAGCGCCTCAACCGACGCCGGCAGTGGCGTGGCCGGCTACGACGTCTATCGCGGTGGCAATCTGGTGGCTTCGCCCACGGCCACCAGCCACACCGACACCGGTCTGGCGGCCGGCACGGCCTACAGCTACACCGTGCGGGCCCGCGACAAGGCAGGCAATGCCTCGGCCCAGAGTGCCGCCTTGATGACGAGCACGGCCAGCGGTGTTTGCGCTGCGGCACCGGCGGTGCCGACCGGCCTGGCGTCGCCGAGCCAGACCAGCAACAGCGTCAACTTGAGCTGGTCGCCGGTGGCTGCCGGCCCGAATTGCACGGTGCAGTACCGCGTGCTGCAAGGCAGCAGCCAGGCCGCCCAGGTGGCCAACCCCAATGCCAGCGTGACCGGCCTGGCCGCGGATACGTCCTACAGCTTCAGCGTGGTGGCCTTCAACCAGGCGGGCGCTTCGGCCGCGTCGCCGGCTATCTCGGTGCGCACCGCCAAGCCTGACACCAACACCGGTGCCAAGAACGTGGTGGGCTACTTTGCGCAATGGGGCATCTATGGCCGCAACTTCCTGGTCAAGGACATCGACAAGGGCGGCACCGCTTCGCGCCTGACGCACATCAACTATGCCTTCGGCAATGTGCGCAACAACAAGTGCGAGGTCGGCCTGACCGTGCCGGTGAACGAGAGCACCGGCGTGGGCGGCGACGCGTTTGCGGACTACACCAAGTCCTTCCAGGGCTATCAGAGCGTGGACGGCGTGGGCGACACCTGGGACCAGAAGCTGCGTGGCAACTGGAACCAGCTGAAGAAGCTCAAGGCCAAGTACCCCAAGCTCAAGGTGCTGATCTCGCTGGGCGGCTGGACCTACTCGCGCGGCTTCTCCAGCGCATCACGCCCGGAGAACCGTGTCGCCTTCGTCAAGTCCTGCATCGACGCCTACATCAAGGGTGATCTGCCGGTGACCGAGAACGCGGGCGGCCCAGGCGCGGCCGCTGGCGTCTTCGACGGCATTGACCTGGATTGGGAATACCCCGTGGCCTGCGGTCTGGCCTGCGGCAAGCCCGAAGACAAGGAGAACTTCAACGGTCTGGTGGCGGAGTTCCGCAAGCAGCTCGATGCGGTTCGCCCCGGTCTGCTGCTGACCATGGCGGCCCCGGCCGGCATTGACAAGATCCGCGAGTACCAGCCTGAGGTGGCGCAGAACTCGCTGGACTTCATCAATGTGATGACCTACGACTTCCACGGCGGCTGGGAAACCACGACCAACTTCCACACTCCGCTGTATGGCTCGCCCAAGGACCCGTCCACCGGTGATGCCCGGGTCTACAACACCGCGGATGCCATCCAGGCCTATCTGGACCGCGGCGTGCAGCCCAAGAAGTTGAACCTGGGCATCGGCTTCTACGGCCGGGGCTGGACCAATGTGCCCAATGTCAACAACGGGCTCTACCAGAGCGGCGCGATCCCGGCGCCGGCCACCTACGAGAAGGGTAACGAGGACTACAAGGTGCTCAAGACCTTGAACTACCCGAGCTATGTGGACCCGGTGACCCGTGCTCAGTGGATCTTCAATGGCACCACCTTCTGGAGCTTCGACACGCCGGTGCAGATCAACGAAAAGATGATCTACCTGAAGAACAAGAACCTCGGCGGTGCCTTCTTCTGGGAGTTCAGCGGTGACGATGCCAACGCCACCTTGCTCAAGGCCATCAGCGATGGTCTGAAGTAAGCAAACCCCTGCTCAGGGATCTCAAGGCGACCCAACAATCCGGAGGCGGAGGAAGGGCCGGGGGCAGTGATTCACTCCTCGGTCACTGCCCCCACAAAGCCCTCAGCTGTTTCCGGACTTGAGGTCGGTCTCATCAAGAAGGCCAGCGTTCGCGCTGGCCTTTTCTGTTTGTTCGCGGTGGGCGTGTGGGGGCAGTCGGCACGAAGCAGCCTTTGGTGGTTTTGCTCGTGAGGCCCTGCAGCCCGTGCCGCCGCCGGGCTCATGGTTCCGGGGTCGGCCCTGCCGGGCCGACTTCCCTGCGCTGCTCGCGCCTCGGGGCTGGCGCATAACTCACTTCGCTCACTCCGGTCGCTTCGTTCA
>NZ_JBXAGJ010000011.1:187891-200755 GCF_058794035.1 Roseateles sp. GW835-FHT13E02 | reverse complement strand
TATGACCCCGAGGTGCATCTGGCCAGTCTGCTGGGCGCGAACCGCAGCTTTGTTCAGAAGCACCTGCCGCACATCGGCGAGATGCTCAAGGGCGATCTGGCCGAGGTGGTGCAGGGCAGCGAGGTGCTGGTGATGGGCCTGTCGGGCGCGGAGATCGCGGCCCAGGTGGCCGGGCTGGCGCGCGCCGACCAGGACCTGCTGGACCTGGTGAACCTGCCCAACAAGGCGGACTTCAAGGCCCGGGTGCAGGGGCTGTGCTGGTGATATCGGGTGCCTCGCCCTGGTTGAGTGAAGGCCGTTGGCGCTGGGGCCAGCGCCTCGGCTGGCTGCTGGTCTTGCTGCCGCTGCTCATCCTGCTGCCGCAGGTGCTGGGCAGCACCGACCGGGTGCGCCTGCGCAATGCTCTGGTGCTGGATGAGTCGGTCAATCCGGCCATCGACTGGCCGGCGAGTGCGCCGCCGCCCAGCTTCAAACGTGAGCAGGCGCCGGCCTCGGCGGTGTTTGTGGAGCAGGTGCGCAAGCTCGGCCTGGCCGAATTGCCCGGGCCCTGGGAGCGCTCGCTGGCGATTGCCTCCCATTTGTTGAGCTCGGCGCCGGTGCTCACCGGTGGCCCGATCCAAAGCGATCTGCAACGCACCTACCAGCGCATCGTTCAGGACGGCGAAGGCTATTGCGGCGATTTCGTGCGCAGCTTCATGGCCCTGGCCCATGCCGCAAAGATCCCTACGCGCAGCTGGGGTTTTGCCTTTGACGGCTTTGGCGGTCACGGCCACATCTGGGTGGAGATCTGGAACGAGCCCTTGGCTCACTGGCAGCTGCTGGATGTGTTCAATAACGTCTATTTCAGCCGGGGCCAGGGGCCGCTGTCGGCGCATGAGGTGCGCGCCGCCTTGCTGGCCCGTGATGCCGAGCTGCGCATGCTGCCCATCGCGCCCAAGGCCCGCCCAGGCTATGTCGACGAGGCCAAGGCCTGGGAGTACTACCACCGCGGCGAGACCCAATGGTTCCAGTGGCTGGGCGACAACCTCGAGAGCTACGACCGCGAGCCGGCCGTGCGCATCACCGGCGCACTCTCGCGCAGCCTGGAGCAGTTCGCTGCCATCGCTACGGGCGTTTATCCCGGCATGGCGATCTGGCCCATGGCCGAGAGCCAGGCGGCGCATGCGCACCTGCGCCGTCTGAAGACGGCCTTGCCTTTGCTGGGCCTGAGCCTGGTGGCGGGCTTGGTCCTGCTTCTCCTCAGCGCCTTGCGCTTGCGCCGCCTGCGTCCGGCCTTGCAGGCTTGGTCACGCGAACACGGCCATGTGCTGCTGGTTGGGCCCCTGCCGCCGCCCGCCGGCGGCATGGCCAACCAGTGCGAACAGCTCCTGCGCCTGCTCAAGGCCGAGGGTGTGCAGGTTCGCCTGCTGCGCAACAACCCACCGTACCGGCCGGCCTGGACGGGCCGTGTGCCCGTGCTCCGCGCGGTTGTTCGTTTGTTGGCCTATGTGCTGGCGGCTCGTCGTGAGATTCGCGGTGCACGCGTGGTCCACATCATGGCCAACTCGGGCTGGGCCTGGCATTTGTTCGTGCTGCCGGTCGCGCGCCTGGCGCTGGGCCGTGGCGTACCCTTGATCATCAACTACCGGGGTGGCCTGGCTGATGAGTTCCTCAGCCAGGGGCCGGCCCATGTGCGGCGCCTGCTGTCACGCGCTGATTTGCGCGTCACGCCCTCGGCCTTTTTGCAACGTGTGTTTGCCAAGCATGGCCTGAGCGCCGAGATCATTCCCAACATCATCGACCTCTCTCGCTTCAAGGCCAAGACGCCTGCGGTGGCTGCGAGCGCACCGGTGCTGCTGGTGGCGCGCAACCTGGAGCCGATTTACGACAACGCCACCGCGATTCGCGCCTTTGCTCGCGTGCGTGAGCAGTTCCCGGCGGCGCGGCTGATCGTGGCCGGGGAGGGGCCGGAGCGCGCCGCTCTGCAGCAGCTGTGCGAACAGCTGCAGATCGCCGCTGCGGTCGAGTTTGCCGGGCGTGTCAACAATGCCGACATGCCCACGCTCTACCAGCGCGCCGACCTGGCCCTCAATGCCAGCACCGTGGACAACATGCCCATCTCCATCTTGGAGGCCTTCGCCAGCGGGGTGCCGGTGGTGAGCACCGATGCTGGTGGCATACCCGATTTGCTGGAGTCGGGCCGCACCGGCCTGCTGGTGCCCATCGGCGATGCCGAGGCCATGGCCGCAGCGGCGCTGCGGCTGCTGCAGGACCTGGATCTGGCCCGGCGTTTCAGCCTGGCGGCCCACGCCGAGGCGCAGCGCTACGCCTGGTCAGCAGTCAAGCCGCTCTGGCTGGCGGCCTATGACCGTGCGGGCCTGGCCCGGCAAGCCGCTGTGGCGCCGTTTCCTTCCGCCTCTGCCTGAGCCGAGAGAACCGTGAACCTCTACACCGATCTTTGTTCCCATCTGCTCTTCCCTTTGCATGAGAGGCTGAAGAGGCATGACAGCGTGGCGCGCTTGCGCCTGCTGGAGCGCAGCCAGTGGCTGTCGCCAGCAGAGCTGCAGGCCCTGCAACTCGCCCGTCTGCGCGAATTCCTGGGTGATGTGGGGCGCCACGTGCCTTACTACCGCCAACTGTTCAAAGAGTTGGGCTTCGAGCTGGCAGCCCTGCAGAGCGTGACCGATCTGCAGAAGCTGCCCCGCCTGGACAAGCCCTTGATCCGAGCCCATCAGGACGCGCTCAAGGCCGAAGACCACGGCGTGCTGAGCCGCTACAACACCGGTGGGTCCTCGGGCGAGCCCCTGATCTTTTACATGGGCAAGGCTCGCAAGAGCCATGATGTGGCGGCCAAATGGCGCGCCACGCGCTGGTGGAATGTGGACATCGGCGACCCCGAGATCGTGGTCTGGGGCAGCCCGATCGAGCTGGGCGCGCAGGACCGTGTGCGCCGCCTGCGCGACGGGCTGATGCGCAGCCATCTGCTGCCCGCTTTCGAGATGAGCGAGGCCAAGCTGGACGCTTTTGTCGCCGACATCCGCCGCATCCGACCGGCCATGCTGTTTGGCTACCCGTCCAGCCTGTCCCTGATCGCAGCCCATGCCATGAAGCGCGGCGTGAGCATGCGCGACCTCGGCATCCGCGTGGCCTTTGTCACCTCGGAGCGGCTCTACGAAGAGCAGCGTCGCTTGATCTCTGAGGCCTTCGCTTGCCCGGTGGCCAATGGCTATGGCGCGCGCGACGCCGGTTTCATCTCCCACCAATGCCCGGCCGGCAGCTTGCACATCAGCGCCGAGGACATGATTGTCGAGACCCTGGATCCTCAGGGCCAGCCGGTGGCCGAGGGCGAGATCGGCGAGATTGTCGTCACGCATATGGCCACGCGCGATTTCCCCTTCATCCGCTATCGCACCGGTGATATGGGCGTGCTGGGTAGCCAGCCTTGCAGCTGCGGCCGCGGCCTGCCGGTGTTGAAGGAGGTGCATGGCCGCAGCACCGATTTCGTGGTGGCGCAGAACGGCACCATCATGCACGGCCTGGCCTTGATCTACACGGTGCGCGATCTGCCCGGTGTCGAGAAGTTCCGCATCGAACAGCTGAGCCTGGATCACACCCAGGTGCAGGTGGTGCGTAACGCTGAATTTGATCCGGCTGGCGTGCAGCGCATCGAGGATGATTTCCGGCGCCGGCTGGGTGCGGCCGTGCGCATCGAGGTGCTGCTGGTGGACGACATCCCGGCCGAAGCTTCCGGAAAATTCCGCTACGTGATCAGCCGCGTCAAGGCTTTTGCATCTTGAGCCCGGGCCGACCACAAAGCCCCAGGCCATTGGAACCACACTGACATGCTCACGAAACTGGCTTACAGCCTGCTCTCGCCCGCCGGCGCCCGCGGGCGATTGACCATCCTGACCTTGCACCGCGTGCTGCCGCAGGCGGACGACATCTTCCCGGGCGAGGTGGACGCTGCGCGTTTTCGCGAGATCCTGGGTTGGCTGAAGGACTGGGCCCATGTCATGCCGCTGGACGAAGCGGCCGAACGCCTGGCCCGTGGCAGCCTGCCGGCGCGAGCCTGCGTGCTGACGTTTGACGATGGTTATGAGGACAATGTCTCGGTGGCCCTGCCCATCTTGCAAGAGTTCCGCATGCCGGCCACCTTCTTCATCGCCACCGGCTTTCTCGGACAGGGGCGCATGTGGAACGACCGCATCATCGAGGCGATCCGGCATGCGCCGGCGGGCGCCTTGGACCTGAGTACGGTCACCGGCGATGAGCGTTCCCGCTTTCAGATCGGCGATGCCAGCAGCCGACGTCAGGCCATTGATGCGCTGCTCGGCGTGATCAAGTACCGCGTGCCGGATGAGCGTGTGCAGTGCGTCGCCGCGATCGAGACCCTGTGCGGCGGTGCCCACGATCAGGCCTTGATGATGGGCGATGCCGGCATCCGCCAGCTGCATGCCGCCGGCATGCAGATCGGCGCGCACACGGTCAACCACCCCATCCTGGCCACGCTCGATGCGGCCGGTATGCGGCGCGAGATTGGCGACAGCAAGGACTATCTCGAAGCGGTGCTGCGTGAGCCGGTGCGCCTGTTTGCCTATCCCAATGGCAAGCCGGGCCAGGACTACAACGCCGACAGCGTGGCTCAGGTCAAGGATCTGGGCTTCCTGGCTGCGGTCAGCACGGTTTGGGGCGCGGCGCGCCAGGGCGACTCGATGTTCGAGTTGCCCCGTTTCACGCCCTGGGATACGAGCCGTTTCCGCTACCGCAGCCGCATCGTCGAAAACCTGATCCGCCACTGAGGCCCACATGATTGCCTTGCGCCGCAGCCTGCTTTCCAACGCGGCGCTTTGCGCTCTTGCGCCTTTTGACGGTGCATCGTTCTGGCGCCTATGGGCGCGCCCGGGTTTGTGTGCAGCCTTGCTGCTGCAGACTTTGGTTTGGCCGAATCAGGCCGTGGCGCAGTTGCCCGCCAACGCCGGGCCTGGCTTGGTGATCGGTGATGGCGAGGCGGGCCCAAGCTGCGCCTTTCTCACCGGCATGGGCGAGATCCGTTGGCAGCACCCGGGCGGCGACTGGCTCGATGCCCAGGGCAAGCCCCAGGGCGACCGCGCCTTCTCGCAGATCAAGCTGCAGCGCGGCATGGGCCGGCCTTTTGTGGAGATGGACCTCAGCAGCCTGGTGCAGCGCTGGCAGGCGACGCCAAGCCTGCCCCGCGTGGTCCTGCTGCGCGCCCTGGGTGCGGCCGGGGCCGGTGACATCGTCGACTTCCACAGCAAGGAGTCACCCGACCGTGCGGCTCGCCCCATGCTCAAGCTGGAGTTGGACGACGGCAGCCGTTTGCGACTGAACCCGGCGGCCGACACCTTCACCGATTGCAGCAGCCTGAGCAGCCTGGGCCAGCGCTCGGAGCTCAAGTTGGGCGGCGGCCGGCATGTGCTGCTGCGCTTTGACATTCCCGAGGCGGCCAAGGTCAAGAAAGCCGTGCTCATGCTGACCTCAGACCAGCAATACGGCAGTGCCTTCATCGACATCGGCAGCTTTGCGCTCTATCCCAGCTATGCCCGGCCCGCGCAGGTGCAGGAAGGGCTGGCGGCCAAGTACCCGGGCGACCAAGGCATCGCCTCCCACCCCGAAGTCTTGTTCAGCGCTGACTTCGAAGTTTCGGACTGGCTGCGCCAGTTTGGCGGCTGGGTGCTGCGAGGTGACGGCGGCGTGATCGGGCCGCAAGACTCCGCCCCTGGGTTTCAAGCCCTGTCGGGCCGGGCCCTCAAGGTGCGTATCGCCAAGGGTGAGAACCTGGGCCTGGATCTGCGCTACAAGTTCAGCACACGTGGGCAGGCGGAGCCGGAGGACGTCTATTTCCGCTACTACCTGCGCCTGGGCCGCGACTGGCAGCCGGTGCTCGATGGCGGCAAGCTGCCCGGCATCGCGGGCACCTACGGCAAGGCGGGCTGGGGTCGGCGCAAGGCCGACGGCAGCAATGGCTGGTCGCTGCGTGGTGGCTTCGCCAAGCGCCCGGTAGGCGACCGTTCCGTGGCTGAGCTCAATGCCTTGAACTTCTATGCCTATCACGCCGATATGAAGGACGAGACGGGTGATCCCTGGGACTGGTCACTGGGCCCAACCGGCCTGGTGCGCAACGAGCGCTGGTATTGCATCGAGCAGCGTGTGAAGCTCAACCAACCGGGCAAGTCGGATGGGATTGTTGAGGCCTGGATCGATGGCCAGCAGGTCATGAAGCGCAGCGGTGTGCGGCTGCGCGACACCAAGCGCCTGGCCATCGAGGAGGTCTGGTTCGATGTCTACCACGGCGGGGTGTCACCTGCGCCGCAGGACATGCACCTGTTCATCGACAACGTGGTGATTGCGCGCAGTTACATCGGCCCCATGCGGAAGCAACCCGGCGTCCAACCCTGAGCGGCGGCCCAGGCCGGCAATCCGTTCCGGCATTCAACGGCCGGGCAGGGTGCCGGCGTTTGTGGCGCTTGCGGGTTCCGGCGCCTGCGCCAGGGCCTTCTTCACCATGTGGTCGGCCATCATGACAATGGCGCACAGGTAGTAGGGCAGGTCGAAGTGCACCAGAGTCAGGAAAGCCCCGCCGACGGCAAACCCGAGCAAGCTGGCCTGGGTCATGCGCATCAGCAGAGGCATCCAGGACTGCAACTCCGGAATCTTCGACGCGGCAGTAGACACGCCACTGGCACGAACCCAAGTCACCACGCCGAGCAGCAGAAACAAGGCCAGGCCCGGGAAGCCGTGCTCACCCAGGGCCTGGAAGTAGATGCTGTGGGCCACCAGCACCTGCCCACCTGCGAAGTCATAACCTCCCACTTCCATGGCGGGACCGTAGAGCCGGAACACCAGCGGGTTGTCGGTGCGGAAACCAGCGCCGACAAAGGGGCGATCGAGGGCGCAATTCCACAAGGTGGTCCAGGTGTAGAGGCGCGACATGGCGGAGCCGTCGGCCTTGAAGTCCTGGATGGTGTTCATGCGCTGGTTCCAGCTGTCGGGCATGAAAATGATGGCGATGGTGAGCACCACGCCGATGCCCATCAAGGTCAACACGGGCCGGCGACTCTTCAGGCCCAGCATGCAGGCCATGGTCACGATGGCCAGCAAGGCTCCGCGTGACTGGGTGCCTAGCACGCACAAAATGCTGATCAGGCCGGAGAACAACAGGCCGCGGCGCAGCCAGCGGCGTTCGGTGATTTGGTACAGGTAGAACAGCAGTGGCAGGATGATGACCAGGGCCACGCCGATCTCGTTGTTGCCCTCGATGATGCCGCCCGATGGGCCCCAGACACGGCCGCTGCCGCCACTGGTGATGGTGAAGATTCCGCCTTTGACCCCGTAGAAAGCCAGCGAGCCCACCAAGGTCCAGACCAGCACCTCCAGCTGTTTGCGCTCGTGGATGAGCGCAATCGCCAGCATGACCATGAAGTGGATCTTGAGCACCGTGATCAGCTGTTCCATCACCAGCGCCGAGCTGTTCAGCGCAAAGATCGAGGTGACGAACATCCAGGCGATGAAAAGCAGATAGACCGTTTTGACGCTGCTCTTGGGCCAGGCCATCTTGGGCCGCATCGCGACGATACCGATCAAGGTGCAGATCGCCACAATCATGGCGAAGGGCAAGCCGCGCGCGAAGCCATAGGCCAAGCGGTAGGGGATCATCATGGCCAGCCAGACCCACACCACGGTGCCGGTCCAGGGACGCTTGATCACCATGGGCAACAGGCCCAGGATGATCGCGGTGATGATGATGTCTCTCATGGCAGTGGCCAGGCGCCCAAGGCGCGTGCGGGGTTCTTCAAGTTCGGCTCAAGCCCGCAAGCTCAGGGCGCACTGAGGCGGTAGTTGGGCTTGTGCTGCTCCAGCCATTGTTCCAGCATCATCAGGATCCAGACCATCTCACCGTAGTAGCCCGGGTAGGCCGGCAACTGCTCGTTGAGCAGGGTGTGGATGTAGTCGGCGCGCACCAGACCACGCTCGACCAGGGCGTCCAGCGAGCGACGCGCCAGCTTTTGAAGTCCGGGGTTCTTGACCGTCCAGACGCCGAAGGGCAGGCCAAACCCCTGCTTGCGCTTGGTGATGATTTCATCCGGCAGGAAGCCGCGCAGGGCTTCCTTGAAGAACCAGCGTAGCTTCTGGCCACGCAGCTTGAAGTTGCTGGGCAGCTGCAGGGAGAAATCCAGCAAGCCTTGGTCGAGCATGGGGAAGCCCACCGACACCCCGGCCAAGCTGGTGGCAGCTCGCACTTTGGGCAGGTCGCTTTCTCCGAGGGTGTAGCGCCAGTCGTAGGCCAGTTCGCGGTTCAATTCGCTGCAGGGCTGCGGGGTGGCGCGCCAGGTCTGGCGCTGGTGTTCCAGCGGTGCGTTCAGGTCCAGCTGGGCCAGCAGGGCCGGGCTGAGCACCTGCTCCGGGCCGACACGAGTGATCAGGTTGTAGTTGCGCAGGCGGTCGGGCATGGGCTGCTTGGCCTGGCGCACATAGCTGCCGGCTTTGCGCACCAGGGGGATGCGGCTCAAGGCGCTGTTGCCCACGATGGGCTCGATCAGGCCGGATCGCAGGATGCTCGGCACCTGCTCGTAAAAACCGAACAGGCGCTGGGTGGCATAACGCGAATTACCCCCGTACAGCTCGTCGCCGCCGTCGCCGGCGAGCAGGCGGGTCACACCGTCGTCCTTGGCCATCTTGGCGCAGTAGAAGGCGGGCAGCACCGAGGAATTGCCGAAAGGCTGGTCCAGATGGGCGGCCATGGCCGGGATGCTGCGCACGAGATCGTCCGGGGTGACGTAATACTCGTGATGCTCGGTGCCGAAATGGCGCGCCGCGAGGCGGGCGTATTCCATCTCGTCATAGCCCTCGGCATCAAAGCCGATGGAGTAGCTGGCGGCGCCCGAGGGGCTGGCGCGCATCAGCATGCCGGCCACGGTCGAGCTGTCGGTGCCGCCGCTCAGGAAACAGGCAGCCTTGCTGCCATCAAACTGGCGCTGCACCGATTGCTGCAGCAGACGCAGGAATTCCTGCTTGCCAGCCTCAAAGCTCAGTGACTTGTTTTCGTGGAACTCGGGCTGCCAGAACGGCTTGACCTCCAGCCGACCCTGATCGAACCAGGCGTAGTGCCCGGGCGGCAGGCGATAGATGCCTTTGTAAATGGTGCGGGGCGAGGGAATGCAGTGAAAGTACAGATAGTCAAACAGGGCCTGCGGGTCGAGTTCGCAGGCCTCATCGGCCAGGGTATCGGCCCGTTCGGCAAAGTGCAACTGGCCGTCCAACACCCGGTAGCACAGGCTGTAGGTTGCGAATCGGTCCTGGGCCATGAAGACCTGGCCTTGCTCGGTGCGCAATGCCACAGCGAAGTCACCTTCAGCCTCTTTCGCGGCCGTGGCCGGGCCCTGCTTCAGCGCAAGCAACCATGCCGAGGCCAAACCGGTCGCTTGGTGTGCGGCCTGAACGCTGGAGTTCTTGAAACGGGGCTGGCCGAGCACAATGGGCTGAAGCGAATGGGCAGTTGTTTCCATTGGTGACAAAAAGAGTGTGAGCGCGGCTGTGTTTCGGCCGAAAGGCGTGACTATAGTGGGCGCCCTTGGATACTCAACACCTCAATCAGGGCGTCTGGGGAAAAATGTGCGTCTGCACGCTCAAGGGAAAGCATTGATTTGAAGCCAGTGATTGAAATTGTGAGTGACCTCGGTGTCGTGAGCAGGGCCGACTCAGAACTGATGGGTTCGGCCGAAGATCGAAGCGCCGATGAACGGAGCGCGGAAGACCGTCGCCTGTTCCTGCGATCATCTCTGGCTGCCTTGGGCGGTTTGTCGCTGAGTGCTTGCGGTGGCGGCGGGGGTGGGGAGGCTGATGTGGCGCCTAAGCCCGCGCCAGCACCTGCGCCGGCCCCGATCCCTGCGCCCAGCCCCGCACCATCGCCGACGCCCGCCCCGACACCTGCGCCCGTGCCAGCGCCGGCTCCCGCTCCTGAGCCCAAGCCGGCCCCGACGCCAGCCCCTGTGCCAGCACCTGCACCGGGCGAACTGCCTCAGTTCCTTTCATACGATGGTGGCAGCGGCCCCAACAATACTTACTGGAGCGAGCGCCTCAAGCTGGGCTGGTTGAACTTCCGTGTCGGCGATTGGCTGGATGCCAAACAAGTGGCCCAGGGCAGCGAGCCCTATGCCACGGCCAGTGTCGCCGTGGGCTGGGTTCAGCTCGATGCGGCTGCTTTGGTCAAGCGCTGGATGGCGCTGGGCGCGAATCGCGGTTTCTATTTGCGCACCAACCAGGACTGGTCATTCCATTTCGCAGGGCGAGACCACAGCGATGCCAGTTTGAAACCCGTGCTCGAAGTTGTGACCGATACCGGCACTTATGTGCTTCCCTGTATCTGCAATGCGGCTTGGAGCCCATCTTCTTCCGCCAGCAAGAACACCCGCAGCAAATTCGAAGTGTCCAAAACCAATTGGTTTGCGGCGCTTCAATTTGATTTGAGTGGGGTGAGCGGTCAAGTGAGCAAGGCCACCATCAAGTTGTATTGCCTGGAACTCAAGTATCCGGGCAGCATTTACGCCTTTGAGCTGAATCCCCCCACGTTCCGGATCGGTGGCGGCAGTGGCACGGCGCAGCCCGGGATTGCTGCGAAGTACCCCGGGGACCAAGGCATCGAGAAACATGGCTCGGTTTTGTTCGCCAGCGATTTCTCCGTACTCGATCGCACGCGTTGGCAGGCCGGAGACATGTCGCCTGGCTTCAGCCAGGTGCAAGAGTCGCCGGCCACCGGGACCTATGTTCGTGGCGTGATCGCCAAAGGCATGTTGAAAGGCGGTGACTTGCAGCGCAATGTGGTCAGCGGCGGCGCCAAGGGCGTGCCCACTGGTGTCGAGACCCGGCTGTTTGCCCGTTACATGGTCTACCTGGAAAAGGACTGGGGCTCGACCTTGCAGGCCAACAAGATGCCCGGTTGGGATGGCCGCTTCGGTTGGTGGAACACGGCAGGCAATGGCTATTGGCAGTCCACCACCGGCAACGGTGGCTCGCCCGGTACGGGCCGCAAAGTTGCAAACAAAAGCACCGGTGGCTGGACCTATGAGGGCTGCTCCATGCGCGGCCTCGGCGGCATGGCCAGCAAGGACGGCAATCCCTACGACGGCCTGTTCACCATGGCCAACTACATGTATCACCTCGACCAGGCCTCGGCCTTTGGCGAGGATTGCTACTGGCCGGGCGTGGTCTTGAGCAAGGAGCGCTGGTTCTCGATCGAACATGAGATCGTCATGAACACCATCAGCGGTCCTTACGACGAACTGGGCAATGGTGTCGCCAACCGCGACGGCCAATACCGGGTCTGGGTGGATGGCGTGCTGGCCTGGGAGCGCACCAACTTGCGTTGGCGCTGCCACCCTGAGATGGGCGTCCAGGGCTTCTGGCTCGACTGGTACCACGGCGGTACCGAAGCTGCCGCCGCAGATATGCACTTCCGAATGAACTCGGTCGTGATTGCGCGTGAGTACATCGGGCCGCGCAGCGCGGCCTGAACTTGAGCCTTGCGCAGGCGAGGGGGCTTCCCCCTCGCTGCGCCTCGTCGCCCGGTTGGGACTGTCAGCTCAGGCGCAACACTTGCAGGGCTTCGGTGGTGCTGCTCAGGCGGATGGCTACATCAGCGCCGGCCAAGCGTGCGATGCGAAAACGACCCCAGGTGCCGTGCTGATGGCCGAGCAGCGCGGCCGGCCCGGCTTGCCGGCTGACGCGCCAATTCGGGCCTTCGAGACCGTCAATTCGATAGAGGCCGCCGTCCTTCGCATTGCTTTGCACCCAGATGCAGGCTCGGCTGTGGTCGTAGTGCATGCCGGCATTGGCCAGAGCTCCGTCGTCTGCGAGTGTGCTGGGGTTGAAGTCCAGGTGTGAACCGTCGCTGGAGCTCAGACTCAACGGCTCATGGTAGGTGGTCCAGTTGCTGGCTTGCGCGTCCAGAGCCTGACCATGGCGCACGCGGATGCCGCGTGCATCGCCAAACAGGCAGACCTGTTCGCGTCGCTCGCGCAACAAGGTCCAGCTCCGGTTGGCATAGGGCAAGGCGGTGCTGGAGCTGATGGCATTGAAGCTCATGCGCCCCAAGCTCTGGGTGCTCCAATCGGTCGCCTCGCTGGCCGCCAGTTCAAATCTGAAATGGGCAAAGCTGTCGTGCGGCCCGTAGATGGCGCCGCCGTCCAGAAAGGCCGTGCAGTAGGACCAGTTCGCGCTGTCCCGTGTGGGCTTGATCC
The DNA here is from genome assembly GCF_058794035.1 of Roseateles sp. GW835-FHT13E02. Taxonomy (NCBI): domain Bacteria; kingdom Pseudomonadati; phylum Pseudomonadota; class Betaproteobacteria; order Burkholderiales; family Sphaerotilaceae; genus Roseateles; species Roseateles sp. GW835-FHT13E02. The sequence goes on along the minus strand of NZ_JBXAGJ010000011.1, from coordinate 188,522 downwards.
AATGTGCGATGGAGTACTGGCCCGAGTCCAGGTTGACGATGGCTCGCGCGTTGCCAGGGCAGAACAAGCCGCCTGCGTTGGCTCCTGCGCCGGGCAGCCCCGGAGGAATCCACACCAGTCCGTCGTAGCTGTGGATGGCGGCGGGAACTCCGTTGCGCAGCGGCATATTGGTCGCGTTGCCCGAGGAACGAGGCACGATTTCACCTTGGCTGAAATCCCAGCTTTGCACCATGTCGAGCGGCGCGTGATTGACGACGCGCCTGAACTGCATCTGTGCCGCATTCAAGGCATAGATGCCGGTCTCGCATTCATGGGTGTCGCCATGGCCGCCGCCGCTGATGTACATGATCTGGTTCTGATGGTCCCAGGCTGCTCCGCCCCAGGCGGCCACGATGTTCGCGCTGGCATCACCGCTGCTGGCCTTGGCCTTCGGGTAGCGTGGGGTCTCGATCACGCGGTCCAGGACGGCGTCGCTGACGAAGAACCACCGCATCGTCGGCAGCTGGGCCCAGTCGCTGGCGAGAACGCGACCATCGGCATCGCGTGTGGGCGACCAGGTCGCGCCCTTGATCTGAAGTGGCGGTGGCGGCGCCGGGCTTGGCGCTGCATTGCCACTGCCATCGCCGCCGCC